>NZ_AENZ01000008.1:0-21530 GCF_000183485.2 Alistipes sp. HGB5
CCCCGCCGGCGAGAGCTTCGAGGACAAGGTTTCGACCCACGGGCAGCCGCTTACGGCCGCCGGTGCCGACTTCGCCGCTACGGTGAAGAATTTGGGCGGGGATCCGAACGATCCGTTCGCCGTTTTCTCCGAGAGTCGCGAAGCGTTCTCCGAGCGCCGCGAAGCGTTGCGCGCATGGGCCTCGCGTCAGGCCGAGGTCGAGAAGACGTGGCGCGCCGAACACGGCGATCTAGCCCGCAAACTGGATATGTTCCTTTCGGGACGCCTGCCCGAAATCGACTACAAGTCGATCGAGGTGAAGGCCGGCGTGGCGACGCGCGCGGCATCGGCTGCGGTGCTGGGCGTCTTCGCCGAGACGATCGAGAACATGATCGTGGCTTCTGCGGACCTTTCGAACTCGGACAAGACGGACGGCTTCCTCAAGAAGACCAAGGCCTTCACGAAGGGCGACTTCAGCGGCAAATTCTTTCAGGCTGGAGTCTCGGAACTGACGATGGCCTGCGTGGCCAACGGCATGGCGCTGCACGGGGGTGTGATTCCTGCGTGCGGCACGTTCTTCGTCTTCTCGGACTACATGAAACCGGCAGTGCGTCTTTCGGCGCTGATGCGCCTGCACGTGATCTATATCTGGACGCACGACTCGTTCCGCGTTGGTGAGGACGGTCCTACGCACCAGCCGATCGAGCATGAAGCCCAGATCCGCCTGATGGAACACCTCCGAAACCACCACGACGAACGTTCGATGGTCGTGCTGCGCCCGGCCGACGGCGATGAAACCGTCATGGCGTGGAAGCTGGCCGTCGAGGAGCAGCGGCCCGTTGCGCTGGTGCTGTCGCGTCAGAACATCAAGAGCCTTCCGGCGCTGGGCGCCAGCCGCCGCGAGGAGGCCGCACAGGTCGCCAAGGGCGGTTATGTGGTGCTTGACTCGGCCAAGCCCGAAGTTGTGATGGTCGCCACCGGCTCGGAGGTCTCGACGCTCGTTGAGGGCGCCGAACTGCTTGCCGCCGAGGGTATCGCCGTACGTGTGGTGAACGTACCGAGCGAAGGTCTTTTCCGCGACCAGCCCCGTTCGTATCAGGAGAGCGTGCTTCCGGTGGGTGTCGTGCGCTACGGCCTGACATCGGGACTTCCTGTGAACCTGATGGGTCTTGTGGGCGAGAAAGGTATGATCCACGGTCTGGATCACTTCGGCTATTCGGCTCCCTATACGGTTCTCGACGAGAAGTTCGGTTACAACGGCAAGACCGTAGCCGAAGAGGTCAAGAAATTGCTCGGAAAGTAGTCGGGACGTTTGGACTCTTCGGCAACGGATTCTTCCGGCCGAAGAGGTCAAGAAGCTGCTCTGAAAATAACGATACCCGATAATGGATAAAATCCCCGAAGTGTCGCTTCGGGGATTTTTTTGTCGGATGAGTTGCGTTGTATTATTATTTTATCCTCCGTGCAACTTTTCGGCTCCGGCCGCGTCTAATGGGGAAAACAGTTTCAGCAATGAGCCTACAGCGAACCAAACAGTATGAATTCGAGACCTTCGTCCGGGAACACCGCCGCATCGTCGGCAAAGTCTGTTATCTCTATGCCGTGGACAGCGACGACTTCGACGATCTCTATCAGGAGGTGCTGATTAACCTGTGGCGGGGATTCGACGGATTCGAAGGCCGGGCCAAAGTTTCGTCGTGGGTCTATCGCGTCGCGCTGAACACCTGCATTTCGTACTATCGCCGCAACCGCCGCCATACGGGCCGGCTGCCGTTGACCGACTCGCTGGGCGCAGCCGACGAAGATCCCGAACGCGGCGAGCGGCTGCGGGATCTGTATGCACTGATAAACCGGCTCGATGCGCTCGAAAAGGCGGTCGTGATGCTGTGGCTCGACGAGCTTCCTTACGAGGAGATCGCCGCGATCACGGGGTTTACGCGCAACAACGTGGCTTCGAAGCTCCACCGCATCAAGCTGAAACTGCGTGAACAGGCAAATCATTAAACTTCCCGAATATGGAACTCGACGAACTGAAAACCAAATGGCACGAGCTGGACGGACGTCTGTCGTGTGCGGACACTAAAATAGACCGGCTGACGGCGGAGGTCTCGGCCGGAAAGATCACCTCGGCCAAGCAGCGGCTGGCGCGTACGATACGGCTGGGAATCTTTCTGCTGGCAGTGCTGCCGCTTTGTTTCGCCAATATATTCCGTACGGGCGAGGCGGACCCCGGAACGGCCGTCAAGGCGACGCTGGTGCTCTTTATCTTCGCCATGCTGGCGCGGCAGATCGCGCTGCTGGTGCTGCTGGCGCGGATCGAGCCGGGAGCGGGGACCGTGCGCGAAACCTGCGCCGCCGTACTCCGGTTCCGCACCTGCTTCCTCTGGGGCGTAGGCGCGGGCATCGTGCTGGGTGTGCCGCTGCTGATCTTGCTGGGATTTTACGTGGGAAGCCTGACCTCGCCCTATGTGTTTTACGGATTCGTGGCCGGACTGATCGTCGGACTGCCCCTCGGCGTGCGTATCTTCCTGCGGATGATGGGCGATATCAACGCCCTGCGCGCCGCCCTGCGGGAGACGGAGGGGGACGTAGAGAATTAAAAATGGTGCGCAGGTAAATCAGCGACGCTATTCTTTCACGATAACGCAAATCCCCGGATTCCTGCGGCGGAGTCCGGGGAGCGTTATATATTTAAGGTGCGCCGTGTCGAAGCTATTCTATTGCATGTAGAGCGTGATCCGGTCGTAATAGCGGCCTCCGATGTAGAGATCGGCTGTCAGCATGCCGCGGCGGATGTGGACCCGGCGCAGTTCGCGCGGCAGATCGACCCGGCCGTAGTCGATGTAGACCGTGTCGTCGTAGGCGTCCCACTGGATGTTGAGCGTGTCGAGCAGGCGTCCGTTGTCGGCGTAACGGAGTTCGTCGCTTCCGAAGCCGTCGGCCCCGAAGTAAACGTAGCTGTCCAGCGCATAGCCGTCCTGATAGAATCCGAGGTCTCCGGCCCATACGCGGCCCGTGAGTGTGTCGTAGAGATCGTCGTCGTCGTTTTCGCAGGACGAAAATCCGACAGCGGCCAGAAGCATGCATGCGGCGAGTAAGAATCGTTTCATGTACGGTTTGTTGAATTCGACGGGTATAAAGATAGTAAAAGTCGGGCGCAATCGCAAAACGGGTTTTGCGGGTTGCTGGGACGCATCCCATCCAATACCGGGCCAAAGATAGTGCATGCTGGGCGCAAAAACAAACTGTTTTTTGCATATTCCGAAATTCCTTCGTATCTTTGCACTCCCGTTTGTAACGCGGGGAAATGTGGAAAGATTTGACTGATTGCAACCACAATAAAAAATCGCTAAAACAGCTTATTTTTTATTCCAACAGCCAATTTTTCCCATTTTATACGTTTTATTTTTTTATTAACCGAGAGCGGCTTTCCGCATGCCGGCACTCCGGCCGGAGGCGCGGTCTCATAATTAAATGTATAACAATGGGCTTTTTGTTTACATCGGAATCGGTGTCCGAAGGACACCCCGATAAAGTTTCAGATCAGATTTCGGACGCCATTCTCGACGAATTCCTGCGTCGTGACGCCAACTCGAAAGTCGCCTGCGAGACGCTTTGCACCACGGGACTGGTGGTCGTGGCGGGCGAGGTGCGCTCCGAAGCGTATGTCGATGTACAGGGCGTGGCGCGCCGTGTGATCGACCGCATCGGCTATACCAAGAGCGAATACCAGTTCGACTGCAACTCGTGCGGCATCCTGTCGGCCATCCACGAGCAGTCGTCGGACATCAATCAGGGCGTTGTGCGCGCCGAGGAGGACGAGCAGGGCGCGGGCGATCAGGGCATCATGTTCGGCTATGCCTGCAACGAGACCCGCGAGATGATGCCGGCGACGCTGATCCTCTCGCACGTGATTCTCAAGGAGCTGGCCGTCATCCGCCGCGAAGGGGAGGTGATGACCTACCTGCGTCCCGATTCCAAGTCGCAGGTGACCATCGAGTACGACGAGAAGACCAACCGTCCGTTGCGCGTGCATACCATCGTGGTTTCGACCCAGCACGACGAGTTCATCCTGCCCGGCAACGGGCTGACGGAGAAGGAGGCCGAGGAGCGGATGCAGGCTACGATCCGCGAGGACGTGCGCACGATCCTCATTCCGCGCGTCAAGGCGCGTCTGGAGCGCGCCGGCGACAAGCTGGCCGGGCTGATCGGCGACGACTATATCCTGCACGTCAATCCTACGGGCAAGTTCGTGATCGGCGGCCCTCACGGGGACACCGGGCTTACGGGCCGCAAGATCATCGTCGATACCTACGGCGGTCGCGGCGCGCACGGCGGCGGCGCCTTTTCGGGCAAGGACTCCTCGAAGGTGGACCGCTCGGCGGCCTACGCCGCCCGCCATATCGCCAAGAATCTGGTCGCCGCGGGCGTTGCCGACGAAGTGCTGGTCGAGCTGTCGTACGCCATCGGCATCGCGCAGCCGCTGTCGATCTACGTCGATACCTACCGTTCGCCGCGTCCCGCCGCGCTGGAGGGGATGACCGACGGCGAGATCGCACGCCGTATCGGCAAGCTTTTCGACCTGCGTCCCGCCGCCATTGTCCGCCGTTTCGGCCTGAAGAACCCCATCTTCGAGGCCACGGCTTCCTACGGTCACTTCGGCAACCGTCCCTATACGGAGCGGGTGAAGGTCTGGGAGAACGGCCGCGAAACGGAACGCGAGATCGAGTTCTTCGGCTGGGAGAAGCTCGATGCCGTGGAGCTGATTCGCAAAGAGTTCGGATTGTAACGGTCCGGGTTGCAGAAAATCGGGATGTCCGTCGCGGATGTCCCGATTTTTGTGTAAGCGGGCATACTAACCGGGCGTTCCCTTTCGTTTGTCCTACGAATCGTAATAAAACCTGATGAAGCTTATGGTATAAATTGCCTCCGAGTAATTGAATTTAAACACTTGTTATCGAATTATGAAAAAGGCATTTTTGATTTTAGGAGCAGTCGCCGTATCGGCCGCCGCGGGCGGACTTACGGCATGGGCAGTAGCCGGGGGCCGCGAAGGCTCCGTACAATATATCGAGCGCGAGGTGGAACGCACGCCCGCGCTGGGGACGCAGTTCACCTCGTATCAGGCCGAGCAGTACCCCGACCTGACGTACGCCGCCGAGAATGCGGTGAAGGCCGTGGTCAATATCGAAGCCGTGCAGCAGGTCGAGATGCCGCGCCGCCGGGGGTACGATCCCTTTCTGGAGTTCTTCGGCATCCCGCAGGGGTATGACGAGGGACCGCAGTTCCGCGAACAGCGCGCCGGAGGTTCGGGCGTCATCATCTCGGCCGACGGTTACGTGGTGACCAACAACCACGTCGTGGACGGGGCTTCGAAACTCCGCGTGAAGCTCAACGACGGCCGTTCGTTCGACGCCAAGCTGATCGGCAAGGATTCGGCCACGGACCTCGCGCTGCTGAAGATCGAGGCTTCGGACCTGCCGACGCTGACTTTCGGATCGTCCGATGCGCTGCGTCTGGGCGAGTGGGTGCTGGCGATCGGTTCGCCGTTCGACCTGCAATCGACCATTACGGCGGGTATCGTGAGCGCCAAGGCGCGTAATCTGGGGGTTATTCCCAACGATTTCCGCATCGAGGCCTTTATCCAGACCGACGCGGCCGTGAATCCCGGCAATTCGGGCGGCGCGCTGGTCAACACGCACGGCGAGCTGGTGGGCATCAACACCCTCATCAAGTCGCAGACGGGTAGCTATATCGGTTATTCGTTCGCCATTCCCGAATCGATCGTGCGCAAGGTGGTCGTGGACCTCAAGGAGTTCGGCATCGTGCAGCGCGCACTGCTCGGCATCCGTTTTGCGATTGTCGATCAGGACTTTATCGACCGTGAAGGCAAGGAGCTGGGCATCACCGAGCTGGGCGGCGCCTATGTCGCCGGCGTCGTCGAGGGCGGTTCGGCTTCGGAGGCCGGCATCCGCAAGGGCGACGTGATTCTGGACATCGACGGGGTGAAGATCAACGACAATGCGACCCTTTCCGAGCAGATCGGACGCCGCCGACCCAACGATAAGGTCAAATTGTCGGTAAAAAGAGACGGCGCAGTGAAACAAATCGAGGTTACTTTGCGTAATAAAGCAGGTAAAACGGAATTAATGACCAAAGAGGACGTCGATGTCGTCGAGGTTCTCGGCGGTAAGTTCGCCGATGCGGGCACCAAACTCTGCCGTGAGCTCGATATCAAGGGCGGCGTGCAGGTGGTCGGCATCAAGGCCGACGGAATTCTGGCCCGTGCCCGTGTCAAACAGGGATTTGTGATTACCCATATCAACGATCGTCCGGTCTATTCGGTTGCGGACATGCAGCGTATGGACGAGAAGGTCCGCTCGATCGACGGTATTTATCCCAACGGCCGCGCTGCGAGCTACACGCTCGTGGAGTAGTGCGGTCCGGGCGGGTTGTAATGTTGAATTTTATTTAGGAAGGTTAATAGATATATGCGTCAATTAAAGATTACAAAATCCATCACCAACCGTGAGAGCGCTTCGCTGGACAAATACTTGCAGGAAATCGGCAAGGAGGAGCTTATCACGGTCGAAGAGGAGGTGGAACTCGCCCAACGGATTAAGAAAGGAGATCAGGAAGCCCTCGAAAAGCTGACCAAAGCCAACCTGCGTTTCGTGGTTTCCGTCGCCAAACAATATCAGAATCAGGGACTCAGCCTCCCGGACCTGATCAACGAAGGCAACCTCGGTCTGATCAAGGCCGCCGAGAAGTTCGACGAGACCCGCGGTTTCAAGTTCATCTCGTACGCCGTGTGGTGGATCCGTCAGTCGATCCTGCAGGCATTGGCCGAACAGTCGCGCATCGTGCGTCTGCCGCTCAATCAGGTGGGTTCGCTCAACAAGATCAACAAGGCGTTCGCACGCTTCGAGCAGGAGCACGAGCGCACCCCGTCGCCCGAAGAGCTGGCCACGGAGCTGGAGCTTCCCAAGGAGAAGGTCACCGACACGCTGCGCGTGGCAGGCCGCCACGTCTCGGTGGACGCCCCGTTCGCCGACGGCGAGGACAACTCGCTGCTGGACGTGCTGGTCAATCCCGATTCGCCCAACGCCGACCGCGGACTTATCAACGAGTCGCTCTCGACCGAGGTGGACCGCGCGTTGGAAACCCTCACGGACCGCGAACGCGACATCATCAAGTACTTCTTCGGCATCGGCACTTCGGAGATGACCCTCGAAGAGATCGGTGAGAAGTTCGACCTGACGCGCGAGCGCGTGCGCCAGATCAAGGAGAAGGCGATCCGCCGCCTGCGCCACTCGTCACGCAGCAAACTGCTGAAATCGTATCTGGGCTGATGCCCGGCGACATATCCGGCCCGGTCGGGTCGTGTGAGTGAAAAAGCTGTCAAAAATGACGGCTTTTTTTGTTTAGTGCTGTTGTGAGCGGCTGGCCTGCCGTATGCGTTTCGGTGCGGCGATGCTATTGGTGCGTGGTGTGTGTGGGGGGCGCTTCGGGGCCGCGGGTTGCGCTGTGTGCGCTTCGGGACCGTCTTTACAGCAGCAGCCCGATCGAGAGCAGTATTCCGAAGAGCAGGATGTTGCGCGACGTGGCGCCCAGAATGGCGTTCAGCTCCCGGCCGCGGCCGATCCGCACCATGCGCCGCCATGTCGCCGTGTGCGGTGCGAGGTAGAGCAGGGGAAGCGCTGCCGCTCCTATGCGGCCGTCGCAGAGCAGCGGGAGGCAGAGCGTTGCGGCTGCGAATCCCAGTGCCAGATAAAGCCCGCTGCCGGCCCGTGCGCCCAGCCGGACGACGAGCGTGCGTTTGCCGCTGCGGGCGTCCTGCTCGCGGTCGCGGTAGTTGTTGACCATCAGCAGGGTGTCGATCGCCAGTCCGCAGGCCGCCGAAATGACGCCCGTCTGCCATGTCCAGCTGCCGCTGAGAACGTAACTGGTACAGCCGACGGGGACGAATCCGAAGAAGACCAGCACCAGCAGGTCGCCCCACCCGTGGTAGGCCAGCGGATAGGGTCCCGCCGTGTAGAGGAATGCGAACACGACGCACAGCGCGCCGACGGCGATCAGCCACCAGCCGCCGTAAAAGAGCAGTCCGCAGCCCGTGATGCAGGCGGCCGCGGTCGTCAGGGCGATTCCGCGACGCATGGCGCGGGGTGTGATCCAGCCCTGTGCGCAGGCCCGTTCGGGGCCCAGCCGGTCTTTGCCGTCGGAGCCTTTGAGGTAATCCCAGAGGTCGTTGATGAGGTTGGCGTCTATCTGCATCAGGAAGGCGAACAGCAGGCACAGCACGGCGGGCTGCAGGTGAAAATCTCCGTCCGAAGCGGCTAAAGCGCAGCCCAGCATCACCGGTACGGCGGCTCCCGTCAGCGTCTTGGGCCGCGCCGCGAGCATCCATGCCCGAAACGAATTGGTGGCTGTTTGTGTTTTCATGTTTCCGGAGCGGACTTATGCGCTGCGTGTGGTTTTATTGCTGTATTGTTTGGGCGGATAACCGTTTTGCGGCTCCTTCCGGGGCAGGGCGTAGTCAGACGATCCCGGATTGGCGCATGCCGAAGTCCCCGCGCCGCCTGCGGTGGCGGAAACTTCCGACCGATACGACGACCGGCAAGACCGGACCGGCAGGCGACGGTTCACCATACGATCGGCTCCTTGCCGATGCTGCGGAGATATTCGTTGGCGCGCGAGAAGTGGCGGCAGCCGAAAAATCCGCGGTAGACCGAGAGCGGCGACGGGTGTACGGACTTGAGGATGAAATTCCGCTGCGGGTCTGCGATAGCTCCCTTTTTCTGGGCGTAACTGCCCCAAAGCATGTATACGACGCCCTGTTTGCGTTCGGAGATCGCGCGTACCACGGCGTCGGTGAAGGTTTCCCAGCCGCGGCCCGCATGCGACGCCGCTTCGTGTGCGCGGACGGTCAGCACGGCGTTCAGCAGCAGTACGCCCTGCTCGGCCCAGCGGTCGAGGTTGCCCGTCGCGGGAGGGGGCGTCCCGGTGTCGTCGGCGACCTCCTTGAAGATATTCTGCAGCGAGGGCGGGAACGGCACGCCGTCGCCTACCGAGAAGCAGAGCCCGTTGGCCTGTCCGGGACCGTGGTAGGGGTCCTGACCGATGATGACCACTTTCAGCTTGTCGAACGGGCATTTGTCGAAGGCGCGGAAGATGTTGCTGCCGCGCGGATAGATGCGCCGCGTGGCGTATTCCTGCCGTACGAACTGCGTGAGGTCGGCGAAGTAGGGTTTTTCGAATTCGGGAGCGAGCAGCTCTTTCCAGTCGGGGGCGATCTTTACATCCATGTTGCAAGGTGTGTTAAAGTGGTGTAAATGTAGTAAAAAGTCGGCAAATTCCAGTTGTTTTCGCTGCCGATATAAGGAAAGGGGTTTTGTTTTTTGCGCTTTGCCTGCTGACTGCGCGTGCGCGGATGCGGAAAAACCGCCGAAAGGGGCCGTGACGCTGATTTATATGATCGGCGACGGCTTGGGGCTGACGCAGGTCTCGATGCCGGTGATCGGGGGCGGTTACGTACCGAAGGCATTCGACCGTGCGCAGGGCGCGGCCCTGATTCGGACCCGCCGGCCGACAACCGCGTGCCGGACTCCGCTGCGGCGTGATGGACAACACCGGACAGGTCCGGCGGATCATGGCGCCGCTCGGACCCGGCGGCTGACGGTACGGAGGGGATTTGTGCCGCAACCCGAATTCCGGCTGCGTTTTTTTTGTTTATTTGAGGGATTGTGCTACCTTTGCTTTCGCTACGGTTTCCCGGTCCCTTTGCGGTCGCCGGGAATTAAAAGGGAATACCGTGAGAATCGGTAACAATTCCCGTTGCTGTGTGCCCGGCTTTCTTGATTGAAAGTATTTTCCGGCATTCTTGGCCACTGGTCCTCCGCGGACCGGGAAGGCGCCGGAGAGAAGGGCGAGTCAGAAGACCTGCCGTCGCGATTATACGGATTTCGCTTCTACGGTGAATGGAGCAGGTCTTGGGTCATTTTCAACCGAACGTATTGAGTGTGTCGAAAACAACCTCGGATGCCGGACTGCGCGCGCTTTGTTGCGTGTGCGTCGGAGTGTGCCTTTTCATCTTTGCGGTCCGCCGGAACGGAACAGTGTTCAACCAAAAACGGATAAAAGATGAAAAAACTGATCTTAGGATGTTTGCTGGCCCTGTTTGCATCGGGCTGTAACGACAACGAACCGGAACAAAAACCGGTCGAACTGAAAATCTCGTTCGCCGGGGAGAATCCCGTCGAATTTACGGTCGGGGAGCAGAAGCGGCTCGCCTTCACGGTGACGGGCGACGATCTGGAGGGGCTGACTTTCGCCGCCGAGCCTGATGAGGCCCTCTCCGGCTGGACGGTTGTCGTCTCCGCCGGGCGCGAGGGGGATGCCTACGCAGGCGCGCTCGATGTTACGGCGTCCGCAACTCCGTCGGAAACGGCCGTGACGCTGACCGTCACCGACCGCAACGGCAAGCCGTGGAGTGCGACTACGCCGACATTGACGGCCGTGCAGGCGCCGGTGACGGCCATCGACCTGAGCCGGGACGGAACCGCCAACTGTTATATCGTCAGCGAGGCCGGCGATTATATGTTCGACGCTACGGTGCGCGGCAACGGCAGCGGAGACGATGCCGCGATCGCGCTTGCCGACGGCATGAAAGCCGACTGGCTTTGGGTGACGAAAGGGCTGGAACAGGAAATTTCGGCCGTTTCGCTCGATGCCGGAAAAGGCCGCATCTTCTTTACGGCGGCAGGCGCCGCGAAGGGCAATGCCGTCATCGCGCTTGCGGATGCCGCGGGGGAGATCGTGTGGAGCTGGCATCTCTGGTTCACGCCGGAACCTCGGATGGTGACCTATGCCAACGGCCGCGTATTGCTGGACCGTTCGCTGGGAGCCGTCGGCACGACGCCCGGATCGGCCGAGGCTTACGGACTCTATTACCAGTGGGGCCGCAAGGACCCGTTCTGCGGGGGTACGGCCCCCGAAACCTCGGCGACTGCTTTTGCGCAGGCGGCGGAAAATTCGGTCGTCAATCCGGCCTTCGCCGATACGCATGCGTGGAAGCAGGAGAGCGGGGCGGCCGTTTCGACACTGGAATACGCCGCGGCGCATCCGCTTTCGTTCCTTTCGAACAAGGGTGCGACCGGAGTTTACGACTGGCTGGCCAAGCCCCGCGCCGATTTGTGGAATACCGCGAAAACCTGCTACGATCCGTGCCCCGTGGGGTATAAGGTGCCGGACCGCGATACGTGGGACGATTTTGCGGACGATCAGGACCGCTATGTGGACGGAACCTCGGAATGGGATGGGGAGAAGTACGGCATGACCTACATTTTCGGCGATCTGAGGGACTGGTACCCGACATCGGGTTACCGTAACCGCGACAAGGGCAATCTCGCCGGTCTCGCTACGACCCGTACGGGGCATTACTGGTCCAACTATCGTTCGGGAAACACGATCTCCTGTTTCTATATTTCGAAAAAGCTCAGTACGGGCAAACTGCTCCAGCCGCAGTCTTCTTCGAAATCCGATGCGGCATACGGCTATAACGTTCGCTGTTGCAGGGAGTAATCCGGAGCGGCGGAGTCGCAGAGCCTTTCGGAGATAGGGCTGAAAAGTCCGGAGCGGCCGGGGCGGTCTCGCAGGTATCGCTATTCGGCGGTCCGGCAGGCCGATAAAAACGGCGTCCACTGAACTCAGGGTGGACGCCGTTTCCGCTTATGGTCGGTTCTGTGGCTTGGGAAAGCCGGGGCAGTCTCTGAGGACTGCCGGCGGGGGGGCTTGAAAATCAGGAGCGGATGCCGGTCCGCGGGAGCTTGGCTTGGGGAAAGCAGGCCGGGCGGCCGATTCGTGGAGCCGGTTGATTCGGGGAATCCGGGCCGGTCGGTTTGGGGAATCCGGGTTATGGCGCCGCGCGGTCTGCTTGGTCGTAGCCGGTTGAAAAACTACTTTCCGGATTCCGGGGCCGGTGTGTCGGACGCTTTCGTAAGCCGGAAGTCCACGGGAAGCGTATATTTCACGCGCACGATCTGCCCGCGCTGTTCGCCGGGTTTCCATTTGGGCGAAGAGGCGATGACGCGGCGGGCCTCCTCCCAAAGCGACGCGTCGGGCGCTTGGAGTTTTTCGATGTCGCTTACCGAGCCGTCCTTCTCGACGACGAACGACAGCACGACACGTCCTCCGATCCCCTTTTCGAAAGCTTCGGCCGGGTACTTTACGTTTTTCTGCACCCATGCCCGGAAGTTGCCGAGGTCGCCGTACGGGGCGGCGGGATCTTCGGTCGGGAAGAGAGGCATCGTTTCGGTCACAAGGAACGCCTCTTCCTTTTCGGGGGTGCCGTTTTTAATTGCGATGGCGTTTGCCGCGGTTTGTTCGGCGTCATCCCTCTTGCCGTTGCTTTCGGACGTAGCAGGTCCCATATCCGCTCCTTTGAGCGTGATGACTATCACGCCGTTGCGGGCCTTTTCGCCGTAGAGTGCGGTGGCGGCTTTGTCCTTGAGGACACTCATGCTCTCGATCCGGTCGGGATCGAGTTTGCCGATCTCCTTCGTTTCGATTCCGTTGACGATATAGAGCGGTTTGTCCGTTACGGTCGTTGTTACGGTCGTGCCCTCCGTTTCGGATTTTCCGGCCGTTTCGGCCTGCATGTCGAACATGAACATCTGACGCGCCTTGTCGCCGACTTGTGCGATATGCGGTTTGCATCCTATGTGGCTGATTTCAAGAGCCGAATTGGCCGGTACCTGTAATGCGGCCAAGCCTTCGTCGTTGGTGACCGCACCTATCTGCGAACCGCTGACCTTGACCAGCGCACCGGCGAGCGGGGCGTTGTCCTTGTAGGTGGCGACGCTGACGGTCACCTGCTCCTGCTGTTGCTTCTGCTGTTGCTTCTGCGGCGCGTCGGGCAGGTCGTCGGTGGGGGTAAAGCCTGCTTTGGGGTTTCGTATCAGGGATACGACGACCGGGTTTTCGTCTTTTACGCCGATGGTCCGAGGCTCGTAGCCGATATGGCTGATTTTGAGTTCGCTGCCTTCGGGGACCGTTATCACGGCCCGGCCGTCTTTGCCGGTGACGGTGCCTTTTGGGGTGCCGGCCGCCTGTACGAGCGCTCCTTCGATGGGGCGTTTGTCTTTTTTATCCACTACCGATAGCGTCGCCGTGCAGGTCTTGTCCTGCTTCTGCATCGCGTCGGCCGCGGTTCGTATGCCGGTCGGCTCTTCGGTCGTTCCGGTTGCGGGGGCGGTCGCCGGGGCGACGATCACAGCTGCGCGCGAGGTGAAGCCGAATGCGCACAACAATCCTATCACGGCGGGCAGCGTACCCGCCAGCCGCAGCAGGCCGTGCCTGCTTTTTGTCTGCATGGTCATCATTTTAAA
Organism: Alistipes sp. HGB5; assembly: GCF_000183485.2. NCBI lineage: Bacteria > Pseudomonadati > Bacteroidota > Bacteroidia > Bacteroidales > Rikenellaceae > Alistipes > Alistipes sp. HGB5. The sequence continues at coordinate 13,365 of NZ_AENZ01000008.1, forward strand.
GCGTTTTTTAGTGAGGGAGTTGCGCAGCCCGTTGGCTATTTCCGGACTATAACCGAAAAGCTGCCTGAAGATGGTTTGCATATATTCGGCGCGGTTGTAACCGCTGTTCAACACGTCGTTGTCGGCCTCGAACTCTTCGGCTTCGGTCAGCCGCCGTGCGGCGATCCATGCGAAGGGGTTCCACCACAGAAGGGCCTTCATCAGCTCCATCAGGATGCGTTCGATGGAGTGGCGGTGGGCGATGTGGCTCGACTCGTGGGCCAGAATGGCGGCCAGCTCCCCGGCAGACGTTTGGTCCCAGACGTAAATGGTGCGCAGGAAGGAGAACGAAGCGATTTCCTGCCGCGTGCGGACGAGCGTATAGTCGCCGGTCCGGGAAATTTCGGCGCCGCGCCGCAGCCTATGGATGCGGACGACCTGCCATGCCATGACGCCGGCGATCAGGACCGCTCCCAGCAGATAAAGCCCCAGACAAAGACTTTCGGGCGTTACGGCGAAACCTCCGCTCTCGTCGGGAAGCACTTCGCCCGTCCAGACGGGGAGGTCGGGCGGGATGGCGGGTGCGGCTGCGACGACGCGCCCCGGCCATACGGGAATCCGCAGCAGCGGAATCAGAGCCGCGGTGAAGGTCGTCAGAAGCAGGTAGAGCCGGCACCAGCGGAATCTGACCCGGCGTTCGAGCAGGATGGCGTAGGCCGCCAGCAGGACTCCGCTGCAGACGAGCACTTCGAGCATGTAGACGATGGCTGGTTTCATATTGACGAACTTGACGGGGCGTGTGGCGGGGTATGTTATTTTTTTGCGTTCCGCATGATTTCGAGAATCTCGTCCATCTCCTTGACCGAAATGTCTTCGTTTCGCGAGAAGAACGACACCATCCGGGCCAGCGAGCCGTCGAAATAGGAGGTCAGTACCGACGACATGACGCCGCGCGCGTACTGCTCGCGGTCGACGAGCGGGTAGTAGCGGTGGCTTTTGCCTTCGGGGGTGTGTCCCACGAAACCTTTGTTTTCCAGAATCTTGAGGAAGGTGGCGACGGTGGTGTACTTGGGCCGCGGCTCCTCGGTCTGGGCGATGATCTCATTGACCACCGCGTCCCCCAGACGCCAGAGTATCTGCATGATCTCCTCTTCGCCGCGTGTGAGTTCCGTTGATTTTTTCTCCATGGTAAAAAGCGCTTTTTCAGTTCCTATGCAAGTTTACTACTAATTTTTTAGATATGCAAGTTTTATATCTAAAAAATTAGTAGATTGAGCCGAAAAAGTTTCTTACCTATATTTAATTAAGAAAAGAGCGGCTGTATAAAGGATAGGCGGGCCGTCAGGCTGGAAGCGGGGTCAGTGTATCCGGCGCTCCTGCTCGTTGTCCTTTTCCTCCTTTTCGTCCTCTTCCCAGTCGAACCACGGGAATTCCTGCCGTCCGGCCAGCGAAAAGCGGGTATAGGTGATCGGAAGACCCATTTCGAGAAAACGTTTCTCGTAGGCCGTTTTGACCGAAAGCACCTCGTCGGCATACCCCGAACCGTAGATGTCGGGATTCGAAACCACGCAGGGAAGGGTGTAGCGGCGAACGACCTCGTTGGTATAGGCGAACAGGTGTTTCGAGTCGGTCTTGAGATTGATCCACCCTGCGGGTTTCAACAGCCGGGCGTAATATTCGAGGAACAGCGGCGAGGTGAGACGCTTCTTGGCCCGGCGGCTTTTGAGCTGCGGATCGGGAAAGGTGATCCAGATTTCGTCCACCTCGTTTTCGGCGAACAGGCCGTTGATGAACTCCACGCGCGTGCGCAGAAAGCCCGCATTGGCGATTTTCCGCTCCGTGACGCTCTTTGCGCCGCGCCACATGCGGGCGCCTTTGATGTCGATGCCGATATAGTTGCGCGACGGGTCGTGTTCGGCCAGCGCCACGGTGTATTCGCCCTTGCCGCAGCCCAGCTCCAGCACGATGGGGTTGTCGTTGCGGAAAAAGTCGCTGCGCCAGCGCCCCTTGAGGGGATGGTCGCAGTGGAATACCTCGTCGAATTCGGGTTGTACGAAACAGTCGAAAGTCAGGTTCTCGCGGAACCTGCGGAGTTTATCTTTGCCCATTGTCTCTATTGGCTTTTTACGATATGGATGCCTACCGCTTCGATGCCTTCGACGGGGCGGCAGGGGGTGATTGTCAAGTGGTAGTCGCCCGTACGGTCGAACCGTACGCGGCGGCGGTAGGGGATGTCGGCTTCGCGCGAGATCGCGGCCGGAGTATGTGCCGGGGGAATGACCATCACGAACGGTTCTTCGTGTTGGAGCGAGTCCGGCGTGCGCACCCGGATGTGGACGGTCAGCGAATCCTCCGCGAACCGGTCGTTGCAGCGCAGGAAAAGGTTGACGTCGCGGAGCGTCGTCGTATCGGCGTTGGCGAGGGTGAGCGGGGCGGGATCGCTCCACGACGCCGAATTGACGTCGGTCGCAATGGCTCCGTGGGGGGACATGCAGCCTGCGGCGAGAAGTGCCGCGGCGGCGAGCGCCGTGCGGCAAGCCGCGCGCATCGGGCGTATCGCTCCCGGACCGGACAGGCTGGCTGCCGTACGGAGCATTTTTGCGGCTACGGAACCCCGCGGGCGCATTGCCGCTCCGGCGAATTTTACGGCCGCAATATCCGCTGCGGAGCATTTCCGCCCCTCGATCGGGATGGGCGCGCGGCCGTCTGCGCCGGGGAATGTTCCGTAGGGATCGGCGTCCGTGCGATCTTGCCTGCCGGTCTCTTGCCTGCATGGATCGGCAGTGCGGTCCGGTCTAATCCGGTCTGCCCCATATGGGGATACGGCTCCGCAGCGTGCCGTTATGTCACCTGCCGTCCGTTGCACCGTTATTCGTTTGCGCCGTTGCCGCCGTTGTTTCCGTTGCCGCTGTTATTGCCGTTTTCGCTGCCTTCGCCGCGCGGACGGTCGTTGTTCGGACGGCGGCGGTTGCGGTTGTTGTTCCGGCCGCGGCTGTTGCCTTCGCGGCGTTCGGCGCCGTTGCCGTTGTTCGTATTGCCGTTGCGGGCTTCGTTGTTGTTGCCGTTGCGGGTGTCGCCGTTTTCGCCGGTCCGGTTTTCGCTGCCGGAGTTGCCTCTGCGGCCTCCGTTGTTGGCGTTGCGGTTTTCGCGGTTCTCTCCGTCACGGCGTTCGCCGTTGTTGCGGCGTTCCGGATTTCCGTTGCGGCCTTCGTTGTTGCGCCCCTCACTGCTGCGGCCTTCGCCATTGCGGGGACGGTCGTTGCGCCGCGGGCGGCGTTCCTGCTGCCGGCCCTGCTGATCGGGCTGTTCCTGCCGGCCTGCAGCCTGTTGTCCTGCTTCCTGCGAATCCTGTCCGTTCTGCCGGCCCCCTTTGCCGCGGCTCCGCTTGCTGCGGCGCTTGGCCTGATCGAAACGGGTGATGCTGTCCTCCTCCGAACGGTAGGTTGGCTCTTCGGCCGCCGGGGCTATGTCCTCGGCGGCTTGCAGCCGGTCTACCTTCTTGCCGGCGCGGTTCTGCGAGACGATCTCCTTGACGCGCGCGATGGAGAGCGTGGTGACGTTGACCATCGCATCCTTGCTCGACGAGAAGGTCATCGTGCCGGCCAGAATGTCGTTCTTGACCAGATAGTATTCGCCGTCCATGGCCTGCAGCGGTTCGCGCAGACGCGGGAACTCCTTGCGGGCGTCGACGTAGGTGTCGTACTCGTACATCATGCAGCACTTGAGCTTCGAGCACTGTCCGGCGAGTTTCTGGGGATTGAGCGAAATTTCCTGTACGCGGGCGGCGCCGGTCGTGACGCTCGAAAAACTCGACATCCACGATGCGCAGCACAACTCGCGTCCGCAGGCACCCAGTCCACCGATGCGTCCCGCCTCCTGCCGCGCGCCGATCTGCTTCATCTCGATACGTATGTGGAACCGTTCGGCGAAGACCTTGATCAGTTCGCGGAAGTCCACGCGTTCGTCGGCGATATAGTAGAAAATGGCCTTGATCTTGTCGCCCTGATACTCCACGTCGCCGATCTTCATGTTGAGTCCCATGTCGGCCGCGATCTGGCGCGACGCGATCATCGTCTCGTGTTCCAGTTCGATGGCTTCCTGCCACTTCTCGATGTCGTAGGGCTTGGCTTTGCGGTATATCTTCTTGAATTCGCCGTTGAAGGGGTTGAATCCCGTGCGGCGCATCTGGCGCGCCACCAGATCGCCCGTGAGCGAAACGATGCCGATGTCGTGGCCGGGCGAAGCTTCGACCGCCACGATGTCGCCCCGCTTGAGCGGCAGGTTGTTGACATTCTGGTAGAATGCGCGGCGGGTGTTCTTGAAACGCACTTCGACGATGTCGGTCGGAAGGTTTTCTGGGTACTCTTCGAGCCATGCGGTCTCGTGGAGTTTGAAACATCCGTCGCAGAGTTTGGCTTCGCATTCCGAACCGCAGTTGCAGAAGGAGCAGCCGCGGCCTATTTCGGGTTTGAATGCTTTCGTATGTTGTTTTTCGGTATCCATGGAGGGTATAATTTGCGTAAAGATACGCAAAAATTCTGAATTTTTTAATTTTTAATTGCTGCTGAGGTACAAGCGTCGTATGCTGCGTCGTATGCGGAGGATCATCATCACGGCGGCGGCCGACAGCCCGAACGAGAAACCGAGGAAAAGTCCCGACGGCCCCATGCCGAGCGTGAAGCCGAACAGGTAGCCCACGGGCAGGTTGAGCAGCCAGTAGGAGACGAAGGCGATCGGCATGATGATCTTCACGTCCTGAATGCCGCGCAGGATGCCTACCGAGACGTTCTGAATGCCGTCCGAAAGCTGGTACAGCGCGGCGAAGACCATCAGCTGCGAGGCGATGGCGATCACTTCGGCATTGGTGGTGAAGAAGGTCGGAATGACGTTGCGCATGGTGATGAAGACCAGCGCCGCGAAGGCGTTCCACGCCAGCACCAGATGATACGACGCCTTGGCCGCCAGCGACAGCTCGCCGATGTTGCGGGCGCCGTAGCAGTGCGACACGCGGATGGTGGTGGCGGCGCCGATCGACATGACGATCATGAAGGCGCAGTTGCCGATGGTGACGGCGATCTGGTTGGCGCTCATGGTCTCCTTGTTGAACCAGCCCATCATGATGCCGGTACCGACGAACGCCGAAGCTTCGAGAAACATCTGCATCGAGATCGGAAGTCCCATGTGCAGCAGTTTTTTCACCGTGGCCCACGAGTAGTTGCGGGGCGAGAATCCGTCGAGGTAGCCGCGGTAGCGCTCCCGGCTGTAAAAGTAGCCGACCATCAGGATCGGGGCGATGATGCGTGACAGCAGCGTGCCCAGACCCGCGCCCTCGGCGCCCATTTCGGGAAGCGAGAAGCGTCCGTAGATGAAGACCCAGTTGAAGCCTATGTTGGCCAGATTGGCGACGATCGTCACGACCATCTCGACCTTGGTGTTGCCCACGCCTTCGAGGAACTGCTTGAAGGCGAAGAAAAGCATCACGAACGGCATGCTGAAGACCAGCATGCGGTAATAGGGGATGGCCGCATCGACCACGTCTACGGGCTGGCCGAGGCGGTACATGAGCGGGATGACGGAGTATTGGACGACCGCCATTGCGAATCCCAGCAGCGTGTAGAACAGGATGCCGTTCTGCAGCAGCCCCGCCGACTTCTCCCGGTCGCCCTGCGCGTAAAGCTCGCCCACGAGGGGCGTCATGCCCAGCGCGATGCCGATGGCGGCGATGAAGAGGATGAAGAATACCGAGCCGCCGAACGATACGGCGGCCAGCGGCACGGGGTCGTCGCCGCCGTAGCGGCCGACCATCAGGTTGTCGGCTACCTGCGTGAGAATCTGGCCCAGCTGCGTCAGTACGACGGGCAGGGCCAGTTTCAGATTGGACTTGTATTGATCTTTATAAGTCGAGAAACTGTACATTGCGTTCCGGATTTAGGATGCAAAGATAGCTAATTAACTCCGGATTGCAATCCGCAGCTCCGTCCGATACGAAAAATCCGCCCGGAAGGGGCGGATTTTCAGCTTCAGCAGGGGAGGACGATATCGATGCAGCAGCCTGCGCGGTATTCGGGGCAGACGCGGATTTCGCCTCCGAGCCGCGTGACGATCAGGCGGCAGAGATAGAGCCCGATGCCCGAACCCGGTTTGAAGGGGTCCACTTTGGCGAAGCGTTCGAATACCCACTCCCGCTTGTCGGGGTCGATGCCGATGCCGGTGTCGGCCACGCGGATGCGTAGTCTGCGTTTGCTGTCATCCTTCTTGCAGGAGAGCGTGACGGAGCCTGCGGCGGTGAATTTGGCGGCGTTCTGCAGCAGGTTGTCGATCACGCGGGTCATGTAGAAGACGTTGGTCGGAATGATGCAGGAACCTTCACCCCCCCCCTTGAAGATATACTCCACCTGCGGGTTGTTCGACTGCCGCTTCTGGTATTCCAGCCGTTCGGCGCATAGCAGGCCGATATCGGTGTCGGTCTGCGGCAGCGGCGCTTCGGAGCAGACAAGACTCGACAGTTCGAGCATGTTTTCCAGCAGGGTGGTCAGCGCGGTCGTGTTGGTCCATATCTGTTCGCGGAATTCGCGCCGCGTATGGGCGTCGAGGGTGTCATCGAGCAGCAGTTCCGAAAATCCGTTGATAGCGTTGAGCGGCGTGCGGATTTCGTGGCACATGGAGTTGATGAAGGCCGTTTTCATCTTTTCGCTCTCCGTGGCGCGGCGGCTCTGGCGGGTTATCTCTTGGTTGGCGTCGGTGAGCTGCCGCCTGATCTGTTTCAGCCGTCGGACCATGACGTATTGGTAGACGCTCCAGCCGACGAGCAGCAGCAGCAGCACCCCGCCGGCAAGCAGGGCGATGAATTTCATGCGGTTGGCCAGCCGGGATTTTTCAAGTTCCAGCTGTCCCACTTCGAACAGGGTCTGCATCTCGGCGAGGCTGTTCTGCGCCTCTTCCACGCGGTCGTTGTGGCGGATCGTATTGGATTCGCGCAGCGCTTCGAGGGCGTTTTTGTAGTCGCCCAGATGCTCGTAAAGCCACGACTGCACTGCGTATATGGAGGCGAAATCCGCTTTTGTGCCGTTGCGCTTGTAGACGGTTACGGCCGAGTCGATATAGGCCACGGCCCGCTCGTATTCCTCCATGTACTGGTAATAGCGGGCGCTGGTGCTGTAAATCTCGGCCAGATCGCCTCTGGCGCGGGCCAGCTCCATGCACTTCCCGTAATATTGGGTCGCCTTCTCTTTGGAGATAAGCTCGCGCAGATAGAGCATCTTCGAGTAGGCGCGCATCGTGTAGCCCGTCGTGTCGCGGTAGGGGCGTTCGAAGCGGTCGTCCATCGCCAGCCATGCGCGGTGCAGGTCGATACATTGCTGGATCTGCTTTTCGGCGCGTTTGTCTTTGCTGAGCATGTAGAGTTCGGAAAGCTCGTCGCGGCAGATCCGCTCCATGTGGAGACGCTCTTCCAACGGATAAGCTTCGAGTTTTTTCAATGCCTGCTCCACATAGGGGATCGCCTTGCCGATGTTGTCGTAGGCTTCGGTCGCCAGCGACGAGAAGTCTAGGGAGAGTCCCGTCAGGAATTCCCATTCGATGCGCTCTTCGGGCGAGAGTTCGTTGTGGATTTTGGTCTTGAGTCTGTCGAGTTCGTGTTTTACGGTTTCGACCGCATTGTTGTCGTTCATCAGCTTCCAGATGTAGTAGGCGTAGAGCGACGAGCGGAACAGGGCGTGGCGCGGTCCCGGAAGAATGCTGTCCGCAAGGGCGATGTATTTCTCGGCCCGCTGCGAGTCCCGGCCTGCGAATTTGCGTACCAGAAAGTCCAGCGCGTCCTTGCAGCCGTAGAGGTCTCCGGATTTCCGCGCTTCGGCGAGCGCCGCGTCCCAATAGGGCGCTGCGAGTTCGAGACTGTCTCCGCTCAGGTCGGCCAGCTGGACGTATATCCGTTCCCGGCCGACGGCATCGTGTGTCTTGGATAAAAGCCTGAGCAGGCTGTCGGCGTGTGACGGCCCGGCGGGCGCCGATATCGCGGCGAATGGAAACAAGGACATAATAAGCCCTGACGCAAGGGCTTTCAGGAGCATCTGACGCATGTCGGTGTTATGAAACTGTATTAAATCCGGACAAATTTAGTTGAAAAATAATCTTTCAGGCAATTATGGAATAAAAAAGTGGCGGAATAAGAAAAGAGACCGGTTTGAA
>NZ_AENZ01000007.1:0-2090 GCF_000183485.2 Alistipes sp. HGB5
AGATGCCGTACCGGCGTATTTCAGCGTACGCCTGTCCTTCCCGGAGCAGGGGCTGCCGGGAGACGAACGTTCCGGTGAAGTTTGCCAAAGCCAGCGGAACGAGCCACTGGAAATCGCTGCCCCTACCGCCCATGACCTCGCACGAATGAAAATCGGCGGGAAGGGTTTCGGAATCGAGGCGACACATAGTGAAAAGAGCAGAGATGCCGTTGATCTCGGCCTCGCGGAAATCCCTGATATCCGCGAAAGGAATGGATGATTCGTATGCCATGATATGGAAATGACGCCGCCCGCTCGTTGCGGAGCAGGCGGCAGGTTATTAAAGAAAGATTCGGTGCCACGCCCCGAGCAGATAGACATTACCTTCCACATAGAGCGAGTATAAGTCCGTAGAGACAATCCGCAGGAACAGAGTCCTGTCGCCGCGCAGTTTCCCGATCTGGCGCCGGAGCGCTTCGGCGGGAAAGGGTTTGCGCGAGATGAACCGTCCGCGGATCTCTGCCTCCGAGGGGATGTATTCGTACAAGCGGTAGTTGAGCGCCAGCCAGCGAAGGATTTTACGGCGGGTTTTCGCATCGTCCGTCCGCAGTGTGAAACGGTTGAAACAAAGATTGTTCATCGTAAATCGGAGTTAGTTCAGTGACAAGGCCTGACAGAAATAGTCCGTATAATCGAAGTCCAGTCCCAGCCCAGAACAGGCCGTTTCAAGATCGCCGTAGCACAGAGCCCCGGCATCCCGCAGTTCCCGCAGGTTGCGAAGTTCCGCGGTCAAATATTCCTCGGCGCGACGTTCGCCGCAGCGGCACGCAGTGCAGATATTTTCGATAATAATGTTTCGTTCCATAGTCGTTTAAGGTTTAGGTGTGAATTTATTGTCGGAGAGTGCAAGGAAATCGTCGAGCGTGCGGCACCGATAGTCCAAAGAGATCTTTTCGCTGTAATCCGTCTGCCGGATATCGAAAGTATAGGTCAGGCCGTTACGAATGATCTGGCCGTGACTTTTGTCATGAACCCAAACCACATCGGACAGAGCCTCCAACCGGTTGCGGTACCCGGTCATTTTGCGTTCGTTCTCCGCATCGATCCGTTCGAGATTCCGGAAACCCTGCGTGAGGTATTCCACCCAGTCGTCGATCTTCTTTTTGGTGAAGACCCCGATACGGTTCGGAGCGGTTTGTTTGTCGAAAGCCTTGCCGTAGGAGTAGTTGTCCGCATATCGGAAGAACGACCAATCGAATCGGAAGTCGTAATAAGGTTTCGGATAGAAGTATTGGCGGACGAGAAACAGGATGCCGTTTCTCCAGAAGCCGGTGCAGGCTTCCTCGAAATAGTTCTTCAGGCTGTCTGCGGCGTGTGTAACACGATAGAACAAGGCTGCCTCCGGAACGAACTCCTGCACCGCTTCCAATACGGCCGATGCGCTTCGAATAGCCCGCTCTATGTTATCCTCGGCATTGGCGAGCAGCAGCTCGTCGAAGGTCGACTGATCGATCCACTTTCTCATCGCTGAGCAACCTGCCTGCGGCAGGATTCAGTTTCCCGCAGGTCGTCGTTCAACGTCGGAATAAGGATCGTACACTCGGCATCGGGTCGTCCGAGGAAACATTTCACCTTTACCGATGCCTCCACGCCGTCCCGGGCGTAGGTCTTAAAACGGTAGTCGTAACCCGCTACCGCAATCTCGAATTTCTGATTCTTCATATTCGAAATGGATTTTAGTTTGACATAAGGCCGGCAGATCCCCGCTATGAAAGAGAGAAGCCGGCTTCGGGGCGGGATATTCAGCGACGGCACGGACAAGGCAAATTTTTGAGGGGCGATACGACCCGAAGGGTGGAGATCGTGCGAAAAAGCCGAAAAGGGCGTAAGCCCCTGACGCTATCTTGCCCCGCAGACGGCGTTCACAAAGGGATTTTTAATTATTATTCGTGCTGTCTCAAAACAAAAAGAGACTGCTGCGGATGCAGTCAGTCCCTTTCAGCACGAACGGATCAGCGCACCTCGAACTGCGGTATCCGGGAGAGGGTCTTCCGCAGCTTCCGGCGGTAGAAAAGTTCAGTAAGCGCAAGCAACTCGTAGGCATCGTACAG
>NZ_AENZ01000006.1:0-9982 GCF_000183485.2 Alistipes sp. HGB5
TACTGTTATGAATAAGATTTCAGAGATTCCGGAACAAGAGTCCATTCCGGAAAACCCGGCAGTCGAAACGTCCGCCGATCCATGGCGCTGCGAAGAATGCGGTTCGCTCGAAGTGTCCTACCGAACATGGGTGGACAGCAATACGGGACAAGTTGCACCGGCAGCTCCCGAGCAGGATGATTTGTGGTGCGACGGATGCGAAGAGCACACGTACCAGATCCGCGAAAGCGAATTGATGTCCGATACGGTCGAGCCGTGGTGGAATGACGGAACGACAGAAGAAGACCGGGAAATTATCACCGGACTGAATCCGGAAAATTTCAGCCCGAAGGATGATCGCAAGGCTTTCCGCGATGCCTGCGACATGTGGTGGAACGGCAGGACGAACGACGAGAAGATCCGTCTTTGGCGGCAAGCTACCGCTCCGGAGGAAGAATAACGTAAAGATAAGAGCCATGAATAAGAATCTGATTGAAAAGATCGCTCCGCAGTTGACGGAGCTGATGATAAAGAAAATGGAGACGCTCACCGAGGAGTGGCGCAAGCCGTGGATTGCCGACCTTGCGCACGGTCTTCCGCGTAACCTGCGCGGCACGCACTACCGGGGCGGGAATATCCTGATGCTGCTGTTCCTCTCGGAGATCGCTGGCTATCGTACGCCGCTCTTTATGACCTTCAAACAAGCCAAGGAAGAGGGGTTGAACATCCTCAAAGGCTCCGGTTCGTTTCCGGTCTTCTTCTGGAAACTCTATATCCGCCACAAAGAGACCCGTAAGAAGATTGAGTTGGCGGAATACTACCGCCTGCCGCAGGAGCAGCGGCGGCAATACGACGTGCTGCCCGTGATGCGCTATTACCCGGTCTTCAACATCGACCAGACGGATATGCAGGAGCGGCATCCGGAGCGATATTCCTCGCTTACGACACCGACCGGGCCGAAAGACTACTCGGACGGTTTGGCTTGCGAGCCGCTGGACCGGATGCTGATGGAGCAGTCGTGGCTCTGTCCCATCCTGCTCAAATCCGGTGACAGGGCTTCTTATTCACCGACGCTCGACCGGATCGTCTGTCCCGAAAAACGGCAGTTTCCGGAGGGCGCGGCATTCTACACGACACTTCTCCACGAAGTCACGCACAGCACGGGGCATGCGGAGCGTCTGAACCGTTCTTTTGGCGCTTGCTATGGCGATGCCGATTATATCCGGGAGGAACTGGTCGCCGAACTTACGGCGGCCCTGTGCGGCGCGATGCTGGGCTTCGCCACGACGCCCCGCGAGGAGAGCGCTGCCTATATCAAGGACTGGCTGGCGGAGTTCCATAAAGAGCCGACCTACCTGTTCGACATCCTCACGGACGTGAACCGGTCGGCACGCATGATTTCCGAACGGCTGGCTGTAGAGCAGGAGCCGGAAACCCCGGATGCGATTCCGTCCGAAGCTGCCTAAACCTTGATAAACAAATCGTTTAATCTGCGCTGCGGCCGAAAGGTCGCGGCGTTTTTATTATCAGCAATATGCAACAATCCAAAACCGAAGATCGGTACAGCTGCGAAACGCTGCTGCCGATGAATACGCTTTACGACCATGAACACCACCTGACGCAAGAGGACGTGGACATGGCCAATAAGCTGGTGCGGCATATCGAACATACCCGTAACCCGCGTATCCCGCAGGTCGGCGACCGGGTACGCTATACCACACGCCACGGTGACTTCCACAGCAACGCCCTGATCGAGGCTGTCCGTGAAGACGGAATGCGCTCGATCTGCCTGTGCCCTTACGTGCCTTTCGTGTGGGCGACAGCCGGCGGTATCGGCTGCGCGGTCAGCGGAGGGCCTTTTACAGCCATGATGCCGCAAGAGCTGAAGCCTTCCGGTGCTGTGCCGGGAGATTTCTGTGCTTGGGGCCATTGCGGCGCCTGCGGCAACGGAGTTGTCCGGTTCAGCGCCGAGGTTCCGCTGTGGGAGTTCCGGGAAGGCGATCCGCTCTATGGTGATTTCACGACCGAGAAGTGGCGTAAGATCAGACTCTATAAGGATGCAGAATGCCGGAACGGCGATCTCTACCGGGGCGACTGCATTTCGTTTCGGACGGAGAAGGAATTTCAAATGTTTCTTTCTGATTACGAAGGAACCGCATTCGCAGCTCCCGGCCCGAAATCCGTCATCGTCTGGTGCTATCGGGACGAGCAGACCGCCGTATCGCAAGAGAAATGGGATGCGCTCGATGCTCCCGTTACAGAGCGGCGCATCTACAACGCGCCCCAACCCGTAAAACTCGTCAAGGATCACGGGCGGCACACCACGGTCTGCTATTTCGTCAGACCGGAATTTTCTTATAAATAACTTGATTCTCTATGACTATTAAAAACAAAGAAACACTCGAAAAACTGCGCACTTATCAGATCGGTGTGATCCGCTCGGTCATCGCCAGCCGGCAAGGGCGCCTGGGAACCTATTCGGCCGATGCGACAGACCGCGAGAGGCTGGCAGATACGGACGGCCTCGCCTATGAAGAGTATTACGAGTCGCCCCTTACAATCAGATACGACGGTCTTTATCGCAATGTAATCTCCCTCGAATTTTGTGAGGACGGGCTGACTCCCGTCTGCCTGATGAACGGCGGGGATGATTTCCCGCTTCCGCTTGAAAATCTCTCCTGCGATACCCTGCAAGGCATCGTCGAATGGCTGGAAGAATACGATTTCATCCCGTCCGCCGAAGCTGCGCCGCAGACGACAAGCGACCTTACGGCAGATTTCGTGGAATGCAGCCTGCCGGAATATCCTACGCGCTACGACGTTTTCCGGCTGGGTGAATTGCAGAACTTCCTCGATGGCCATGAATCCCCGGAATTCGGACTGGACTGCGACGAAGCCGCCGCGGAGCGCGACCGTCTGCAACTCCGGATCTATGCCGAGGCCATCACCGCCTTTATGAAAAGGCAGCCCGCAGCGCTTCCGGGCAATGTGTCCCTGCGCGACTATGCCGAGGCGCTGGTCGATATCGCCTATGAAGCTGGGCGCAGGAAATTCCGGCCCTCGGACAACTTCCGCGATACGGCTGCGACGCTCATTGCCTGGGGCGACGAGTTCTCCCGGCAGCACGGAGATGCAAACCGGACGGAGAAGGAATACCTCGACGAGATTTACCGATTCACCGACGAGAAACTGCGAAGCGTTCCGAGTAAGAACGATCCGAATGCGGAGTTCGACATCGCCTTTCTGAACCGTGCGGCACTCGAAAGGCACGGATACGATACTGCGACGATTACGGACGGCGATCTGCAGGAGTTGGCCGGACGGATGGGCGATTATTATTGCGAGAGCAGCAAGTTCAGCGAAGATCTGCGTACGGCCTGCGGCGATTTCGGATTGAAGCTCCGGGACACGACCAATCCGAAATAACACGACACTTCACGTATTGTCAAATCAGGCCGCAGCCCTAAAGCTGCGGTCTTTTAATTGCATATCATTATGAGCTATCAGATTATAACACGTATCACTATTACCCCCGACCTGCGGGTGATGGTGCGCATGGCGGCGAACAACATCCGCCCGCTCGACTTCCGTTACGACGAGGTCGTATCCCTGACAGAAACACTGCGCACGAAAGGCCGTCCGACGCTCGAACTGGAACTGCTGTCGCTTTTTTTCAAGGGCCTTTGGCAGGGCCGAACCCGCTATGACCGGGCTGTCGGTTACACGCTGCTGACCGACGGCATCGACAAATACGAGGCGTGGGAACGCTGCCGCGGGGACAAGGAGTACGAACGTGGCCTGCTGCTGCGCATGCGGGGCTTCCTGCACTACCGTCCCGTTCCGTGCCGCTGCCATCTCGAATATCAAAGAAGCCCTGTGCGGCGTATTTATGTCGGATACATCTCTTTTTCGCGGCAGAGGCGCCGCATCTTTCCGAGCGTCCTCGACGCGCAGGCCGCGCTGTTCGCAAAGGGCTGGAATCCCGACAAGTTCCAAATCGTCGAAGAAGAAACGAACCCTAAATCCGAAATACAATGAAAACCTATCGCATCAACAAGAACGCCGCGCGTCTCGCGCAGGGGACGGGCTTCGCTCCCGAATTGATCTATAACATCTCGCTTGTCCGGTTTCAGGGCCGTAACGGCCGCTGTATCGCGGCATGGACACCGGGGATGAAGCGCCCCCCCCCGGTATGTCTACAAGGCCCACACCCCGGAAGAATACGACAAGGCTATGGAGCGTATCCGGCAGGAGGCCGAGCGCTTCCGGCGCCATGACGAAGCCGTAGCGCGGTCGAGTGAGGAGTTCCGACGTTCGCTGCGCGTCGGCGACATCCTCTACTCGTCGTGGGGCTGGGAGCAGACCAATATCGACTTCTATCAGGTCATAGCGATCCGCGGCAGCGCGGTAGACCTGCGGCAGCTCGACCAGCGAACTACCGAAGACGGCTATATGTGCGGAACGACCGTCCCGCTGCCCGATGTTTTCAAGGGCAAGACCCATACGCACCGTCTGTCGAAAAATTATATCCGCATCGACTCATACCGTACTGCGTGGAAATGGGACGGGCAGCCCCTGCGGTGCAGTTGGTATGCATAATATAATGCTATTGAGAATATCATTACGCGCTACCGCCTGCATAAAACGCAGTGCGACAAGCGCCGCAAGGAGATCGATCGGGAGATTGAACATCTGAAGCAAGAACGGGAGCGGTTGAATGATCCGCATTGGACGGAAGGGCTGCTCCGTCCGGTCATGGCGGAGATCGTCCGCCTGACTCCTGAGATCGACTGGGAGAATAACGACGAGTTTTATCCGATAGACCTGCGTGGTGCTATCACGGTTTTCGGCAGAACAAAGCGGGGAAGACCTGTCTGCATCACCTTTACCGAGTCCGGACACGATTTGCAGTTCGATTCGGGGCAGATACACAACTCTTTCTCATTGAAAGTGCTGAAGGATATTGGCGGAACGAACAACATTATGGAATCTGTCGGCGACGGAGAACCGCTGCTGCATTATATCCGGCAGCGGATGCTCTTTCTGGAACAACACCCCGGAATGGGGAAATAGACCTAAAAATCAAGCCTTATGAAAATCATGTGTCAGGAGCACTACGATAAGGTAGTGCAATACGCCGAAAGCATCGGCGACAGCACGCTTCGGGAATGTTTGGAGCGCCTCGAACGCCGTGAGCAAAATCCCCATCATCCGTGCCAGATCGAACTTTACAGGGACTTCGCGCCCTATTCGTTCCTCTTCAAGGAACGCTATCCCGACGGGAGTCTGGGCGTTGTCGGCGGATTGGTTTATCATGGATGTCCGGATCGGTCGTGCTGTTTTATCGACCGTCCCTTTCACGGCTGGGCGACCCACACCTGAAAAACCGGTTATTTATGCGTATGAAAATTTTGCGCTATGCTGCAGACAGGGACAATCGGTTCGGAGATGTCCGTACCACCGTATCCGACCTTCGTCGGGGAGTGTATATCCGATTTGTCCCATGTTTGCTGCGGCGAATGACGAGCGATAAGACACAACTCTTGAAGGCGTATGCCGGACAAAGCACGGAAATTGCATATCATCAGGATAATTCGTATATTTGGCTTCGCCGAAGATACTCCGCCTCGGTAAACTCAAAACAAGTTTTGGTTTACTCTCGGCTTATCCGTATCTTTGTAAAACGAAACGAACTCCGGCTCATGACCATATTCGATGACTATATCCGAAATAAAGGCTGCTGCAAGGTCTCAAAGACATTACTTTGGGACTATGACTTGACGCAGTTCGACTGGCAGCGTTCGCGTAAGGTCGTCGTGCAGCGCATCATAGAACGGGGATGGCTCCGGGACTACTTCGCGGCGTTCGACCTCTACGGAGGCATCGAAGGCTTCCGGGAAATTATCAAAGAGGTTCCGACACTCTCGGCGCAGGATATGAATTTCGTATGTACGGCTTTCGGCCTTAAAAAAGAGGAATTGAGATGTTACACACGCAGACAGTTGCGCCGCAGACACTTGGGTTGTTGAAACAGTTGGAGGCCGAGCCCCGGCTTGCGGCGTTCAATCTGGCCGGAGGTACGGCTTTGGCCTTATATCTGGGGCATCGTGTGAGTGTCGATCTGGATCTGTTCACTCCGGAGTCGTTCGACGCCGGGGAACTCGAAGCGTTTCTTTCGCAGCGATACGGATTCCAAACGGCCTTCAGGCGCCCCGACACGCTGAAAGGCATGATCGACGGCGTTAAGATCGACTGCATAGCTCACAAATATGCATATCTCCGGCAGCCCTATGCGGAATCCGGAATCCGTTTATACAGCATCGAGGATATCGTCGCCATGAAGCTGTCTGCGATAGCCGACGACGGTTCGCGGCTCAAAGATTTCGTGGATATCGCCTGTCTGTCCACCCGCATCCCGTTTTATGAGATGCTCAAATGCTACGAACGAAAATTTCCGCAGGCAAATGTCATCCGCCCGTTCAAGGCACTCACATATTTCGATGACATCGATTTCGGTGAGGATATCGTCATGCTGAATTTCGAATACGACTGGAAACAGATCGCCCGACGACTGAAAGAGATGACAGTCCGCCAAGAGCATATTTTTTCGCAGTGGCCGTTAAAAGAACAGAAACGTCCCGTAGCGGAGGACAAGGATATGACCTCTATGAAACGGGGTCGGAAGAGATGAATCCGTATCCATGTTAAAAATGTCCGAACCCGGATTTTTATTTTCTAATATCACGATGCGCCGTTCTGCGGCAATACAATAAACCTGTTGGTATAATCATCGGATTGTCGATGGGCTTTTTTCAGTTCGGAAGTTTGTTTATCTTTGTCGGACAAAAACTTACAAAAATGACCAAAGCAGATATCGTAAAGCAACTCGCCCAGGAAACGGGCGTCGAAGCCGTGACCGTTTTAGCCGTCGTGGAAGGTTTCATGGAAGAGGTGCGAGCCGCACAGATCCGCAAGGAAAACGTTTTCCTCCGCGGTTTTGGTACGTTCCTGATTAAGCATCGCAAAGAAAAGACGGCGCGTAACATTACGAAGAATACGACGATCAAAATTCCGGCACACGACATTCCTGCATTTAAGCCTTCTCCCGCCTTCCAGCGGCTTTTGGAAAAGAAATGATTGCCACAACGCCCCGATTCGGATGTTCGAATCGGGGCGTTGCCGTTTTATCGCTGCCGGTGACCCGTCAGGCATTCAGGCGTGCATGGTCTGCGAGGAACTTCTCCAGCCCGCTGTCCGTCAGCGGATGTCTGAGCAGCCCTTCGATTGCCGCAAGGGGGCATGTCGCCACATCGGCACCCGCATCGAGACACTGGATAATATGCTGCGTATGACGGATCGAAGCGGCCAGCACCTGCGTTTTGTAACCATAGGTGCGGTAGACCTTCACGATGTGGGCTACCAATGCCACGCCGTCTTCGGAGATGTCGTCGAGACGTCCCACGAACGGAGATACATAGGTCGCTCCGGCCTTTGCCGCCAACAGCGCCTGCCCCACGGAGAATACCAGCGTGCAGTTCGTCCGGATATTCTTCGCCGCGAAGTATTTTACGGCCCGTATTCCTGCGGCCGTGCAGGGCAGTTTCACGACGATGCGGGGATGCAGTGCCGCCAGCGCCTCACCCTCTCGCACCATTCCTTCGAAGTCGGTGGCTATGACCTCGGCGCTCACGTCCCCTTCGACGATGTTGCAGATTTCAACGTAATGACGGTTGCAGTTCTCCGTACCCCGGATGTTCTCTTTGGCCATCAGAGAAGGATTGGTCGTTACGCCGTCCAGAACGCCCAGTTCATGCGCCTTGCGAATCTGCTCCAAATTGGCTGTGTCGATGAAGAATTTCATGGTTCGATAGGTTTTAGGTTTCCATAAAGATACGAAAATTCCATATAGGTTATACCGGATAATATCCGATTTTACATTGCGGAAATTCTTTACGACGCTGTCAGTGTCTGGAAAAAGTCCGTCGGCGGCTGTACGGCGGCATGCTGTCTTCCCGGATACCTCGGGCGGCGACATATCTCCGGTTCGGATTCACGAACCTTTGCGGGGATCGGAATTCTCGTTGCGATTTTCGGTTCTTCTCCCCGGGATACCGCATAGTCCTATACGCCGGACACATCCGTAGAAATCGGATGTTAGGACATTCGAACGTCCGGAATGTAGGCCGTGGGGATCGTTCCGTTTGCGGGCATCGTTTTTTTGCTTTACCTTTGCATCCCTGTAAGGAAAAGCCTTGTTTTTCCGGAAAATTCAGAGAGATAAAACTTTACCGAATCATGTATTGGACACTTGAACTGGCATCGAAACTCGAAGATGCCCCCTGGCCCGCAACGAAAGATGAACTCATCGACTATGCAGTACGTTCGGGTGCGCCGCTCGAAGTGCTCGAAAACCTGCAGGAGATAGAAGACGAGGGTGAAATCTACGAATCTATCGAAGACATCTGGCCCGACTACCCCTCCAAGGACGATTTCTTCTTCAACGAAGATGAATATTGAGTTTCCTCAAGCTGCATGAAAGACACCCCGGTACGGTCTGAAAACCGTACCGGGGTGTCTGATTGTTCGGAAACGAACAGCCTTTCAGAGCCGCAGCGTGCGGAACCACGTCTGAATATCCTCTTGCAAAGTGCTCCTGTAAGATCGCCGCACGGATTCGAAACATTCCCACTGCTGCATAAAAACCTCCGCACCGGACAATTCCGGCCGTGGCATGCAGCATCGAAAAATGCCTGCGGGAGCACCGCCCTGTCCATCTTAACGGACGAAAATACTACCGGCCTCGCCGCTTTATCTCCTTACAGCAGTTTTGTATCCAACGGATTCCCCGTCGGAAATTCCCACCGTCTGATGCCTGGCTCCGTTACGTTCGATCCATGCCGTCAATACCGCAACGATATATCGTTGTTCTTCAGTCGCCAGTTCCCCCCGGGCGGGATGCCATGCCACTTGGCCAGACATCCCCGGCAGCAGCAGGCCGTGGCGTGCTGGGCGATAAAGACCGGATGCCCGCGCATCGGGGTCTGCCGCCCGTCATTGGGAATAACGGCCGGAGCGAGGCGTGTGCGCACGAAATCTGCGGCATGACGCCGGATAGTCTCCATGCCTTTTCGCTCGATATAGGCGATATCTTCCGCTTTCAGACGAAATCTTCGGCGGAACTCGGATGTCGCCAGCCGGGCGAACAACGCATCGAAGGATTCTGCCGCATGGGTATTTTCAATCATTTTTCTCCGCAGATTAAGTCAGCAACAAAGATACGAACAGTCAATGCGTTTTTATCCGTTCCTGCGGGGATTTTCGCTCGGGGTATTCCGGGAACAGTATCAGCCATGCCAATCCGACGGCTGCCGGCAGCGACAAAATTCCCGTCGTCAGACAAAAGGCTTTCAGCAGATGGATATACATCGGACACCTACTTTTGGCGTTCCCCGAGCGTCAGGCCGTATTTGAAAGACAATGCCTTGCAAAAGCGGACATTCCGGAAACGTTCGTTCCTGTCGGGAATCAGCTTCCCGTCATTGCATATCCGGTTGTAAACGATATGCAAATGAGGATGCGCCGTGTTCGTGTGGCGTACGATAACATACTGTGTATTATCGATCCCCATGCACTGCATATATTCCCGGGCGATTTTCACCATCCGAAAATCCGTCATCTGCGGAGCATCGTTCGGGTGGAACGAAAGCGATATGTGCCCGGCAGCTTTGGCAACCGGATCATGCAGCAACGTCTGATCTTCGAAGTCGGAGATCATCTGTTCCAGCCACTCCTCATTATGGTAGTCGCCTACCAATATCCCTTCGCAGGCGATCAGCCGGGAATGATCGTTTTTGAGGACATATTCAATCACAGTCCGCAGC
Organism: Alistipes sp. HGB5; assembly: GCF_000183485.2. Classification (NCBI taxonomy): domain Bacteria; kingdom Pseudomonadati; phylum Bacteroidota; class Bacteroidia; order Bacteroidales; family Rikenellaceae; genus Alistipes; species Alistipes sp. HGB5. Next base: position 9,861 of record NZ_AENZ01000006.1, read on the forward strand.
GATTCGCTTTTCGAGAGTTTGCCGATCATCGCTTTAGAGCAGTTTGGCATCCAATAATTCCTTGGCCGCTATCTCCACTGTCTGATGGCGGGCTCCGTTTTTCTCGACGATTTCCAGCAAAA
>NZ_AENZ01000005.1:0-703 GCF_000183485.2 Alistipes sp. HGB5
TTTTGTCGGCCGCCATGGTCGAAAAAGCCAAATCGGGACACCCCGGCGGAGCCATGGGCGGCGCCGACTTCATGACGGTGCTCTATACCGAATTTCTGCGGTACGATCCGGACAATACGTCTTACCCCTACCGTGATCGTTTCTTCCTCGATCCGGGCCACATGTCTCCGATGCTCTATTCTACGCTTTCTCTTGCCGGGTACTATACGACCGAAGACCTTCAGTCTCTGCGTCAGTGGGGCAGCGTGACGCCGGGTCACCCGGAAGCAGACTTCGCGCGCGGTGTCGAGAACACTTCCGGCCCTCTCGGACAGGGTCATGCCATGGCGCTGGGCGCCGCCATCGCGGAACGGTTCATGGCTGCCCGCTTCGGCGAGTGGATGGCGCACAAGACCTACGCCTACATCTCGGACGGCGCCGTGGAGGAGGAGATTTCGCAGGGCGTGGGCCGTATCGCCGGCCATCTGGGCCTGAGCAACTTCATCATGTACTACGACTCGAACAACATCCAGCTTTCTACGAAGGTGGATGAGGTTATGACCGAGAACGTGGCCATGAAGTACGAGGCGTGGGGGTGGAACGTGCTGTCAGTGGACGGACATAACATCAACGAAATCCGCGAGGCGCTCGTTGCCGCGAACTCCGAGACGGAGCGTCCTACGCTCATCATCGGCCGCACGGTCATGGGCAAGGGCGCCAAAGG
>NZ_AENZ01000004.1:0-46505 GCF_000183485.2 Alistipes sp. HGB5
CTCGCTCGCGCGCATCTGTCGCTTCGATATGCTGCCGGACTCGCTGTCCGATGCGCAGAAAAGACAGATCAAAGGTGTGCAGGGCAACCTCTGGACCGAAAAAATCCCCACGTGGTCCCGTGCGGAATATATGTTTTACCCGCGCCTGCTCGTTTTGGCCGAGAAAGGGTGGACCGAGCCGGGCAAGTTCGACGAGGACGCTTTCATGTCGCGGCTGCTGGACTATTGCCGACGGCTGGATGATGAGGGTGTCAACTATCGGATTCCGTCGCTGACGAATTATCATGCTGTCAGCGTCTTCACCGATTCGGTCCGGACTGCCGTCGTCTGTCCGCTGCCCGGTGCCGTTTTGCGCTATACACTCGACGGCTCGGTGCCGACCGTAAACTCGCCGCGTTACGACGCCCCGCTGGTTATCCGCGACGATTGTATGCTGCACATCCGGCCCTACCATGCCGACGGCCGTACGGGCGACTGGATAACCGTCCGCTATGAGAAGCAGGATTATGCGCGGCCTTTGGAGCCGCGGGACACTGAACCCGGTTTGTGCGTCGATTGGTACTTCCGCCGTTTTCCCGGTTGCGACGCGATCGGCATTCCGGAGACTCTTTACGCTGCCGGCGGCCGTTGTGTCGTCGATTCGGTCTGTTTCCCTCGTGCGGCTGCCGGCCGCCGGGCCGTCGGGATGATTTTCCGGGGGTATATCGACATTCCGGCAACCGGGATCTATACCTTTGCGCTCGCTTCCGACGACGGCGCCATCCTGCGTATCGGCGGCAGGGTGGTGGTTGATAACGACGGAGAACATCCTCTGCTCGAAAAGAGCGGACAGGTTGCGTTGTCTGCGGGCCTGCATCCGCTCGAACTGCGCTATTTCGATTACAACGGCGGCGAGATTCGTCTTGTCCTGCTCGGCGACGACGGTGCCCGCCACCCGCTCGATACCGACCTGCTCCGCCACGATCCGTGAGGATTGTATTTTCGGTTTAAAGTCGTGTGATTGTCAATGCGTGTGCGAATTGTTTGCAGGAAGCTAAAAAACAAGGGGTCGCAATATTTTGCAACCCCTTGTTCACAATAGTGGAGAATACGAGAGTCGAACTCGTGACCTCTTGCATGCCATGCAAGCGCTCTAGCCAACTGAGCTAATCCCCCAATGCAGGTGCAAAGATAATCGGATTTTTTTATTTCTGCAATTTACGCTCGGAAAAAATCGCCGAAAATGAATTTTTACCGCAAAATCCGCATCAGATCCGCATCCGGATCGTATCTGGACTGCGGGCAGAGCCGCTCTGGGCTGCATCAGGAGCGCATTCAGATGCGTTCATGACGGTATTCGGACCGCATACCGAGCCGCATCGACTGTGGCGGGACAGCTTCTGAACAGCATCTGAGCTGTAGCCGGCCTGTATACAGAGCTGCATTAACCGTAGCGAGACTGCATCCAAACCGCATCCAAATTGCATCCGATCTGTAGTCGGACTGCATGCAGAGCCGCATAGGGGAGTGCCTTGACGGCCCTCGCCGGATATGTCGCCGAATACGTCGCCGGCTCATCGTTGACGGTCCCCGGATGTCGCCGGGGCATATGAAATCTCCGATTTTTGCGTTATTGAATAGAGCCGGGGCCTGAAGACGATTCGGAAAGCAAGGATCGGAACGGCAGTTGCACAAATGCTCGGCATTGCAGCTTCGGCCGGCAGCCTGCGGCGACTGAAAAACAGCATACTATGAAAGCAATCGAACTGACGACAACGGAATTCCAGACGCGGATTTATGACTTCCGGGCCAATCCGGAATGGAAATACGAGGGCGACCTGCCCGCCGTAATCGATTTTTACGCCCCGTGGTGCGGTCCCTGCAGGATGATGGGGCCGGTTATGGAGTCGCTGGCCGAAGAATATGCCGGGAAGGTCCGCATGTATAAGGTGAATGTGGACAAGGAAAAACGGCTTGCGGCGATATTCCGCGTGCGGAGCATTCCGACGTTCCTGTTTATTCCCGTGTCCGGTGAACCGAAGCACGCCAACGGAGCCATGGAGATCGCCCAAATGCGCCGGATCATCGACACCACGCTTCTCGAACACTGAATTGGTCCACGGCCGCAAGGACACACGGTATGAAGACATGCTTCTTGCCTTTTATGACTTTGCGGAGGGGGGGGGCAGCAGCAGGCTGCGCCCGCTTTGCATAAAACCTCCGCCTTGTTGCGATGGATGCCGTTCGGACGCGGGACCTGTTCTTGCGAACGCTTCTCGAAGCCCTTTCACCCATATGCCTGCTGTCGGAACCAGCGTATGCGGCGCTTTGATTGCCGGAAACGGGAGATATGCTCTGAAATAAGAAACAGCCGGAATTTCCGGCTGTTTCTTATTGAACTGTAACGAATTTTCAGGGACAGCATCCTTACGGGATTGACGCCCTTCCGGAACAGGCTCCCCTCAGCATCAGCATCCTGCCGGGTGTCGCTCTGTCCTTCGGGGGAGGGCCTGCGGACGCACTTTCTGCTGCGTCCCACACGTGGTCCGGCCTGCCGTCTGCGCAGTTTGCCGTCTCGCTATTTTCCGTGGTTCGGTCTTCCGTCCGCGCACTCTTCCGTTACTCGATCTCCCAAGTCGCGCCCGAATGCAGCAACTCGTCCACCGAGTGGATTTTGCTCTGGGCTTTGACCTCCTCGACCTGCCGGGCGACCTCGCGGTCGTAGACCGTGGCGTCCTCGACGGCCCGGATTACACCCAAGGCGACGGGGTAGTCGGGGTACTTCATCGCCGCCAGCATCGAGTGGAGCGTCGTGTCGCGCTGGTGGGCGTCGTGCGTCAGCACGTCGTCCAGCGTGTAGCCGTCCTCACCGACGGTTACGACCTTCAGCTTCATGTTCTCGAAGACGATGCCCTTCTGCTTGTCGGCTCCGAACAGCATCTTCTCGCCGTGGCGCAGCGTTACGGTGCGCTCCGCACGCGTGGCCTTGTCGGCGGCGAATTCACCGTGGGTCTTGTCGTTGAATATCACGCAGTTTTGCAGTACTTCGACTACCGACATCCCTTTGTGCATCGCGGCGGCCACCATGCACTCCTTCGAAAGTCCCACCTCCATGTCCACCGACCGGGCGAAGAACGTGCCCTTGGCGCCGATCACCAGTTCGCCGGGGTTGAACGGCTTCTCGACCGTGCCGTAAGGCGAGGTCTTGGTGATCTTGCCCAGCTTCGAAGTGGGGGAGTACTGGCCTTTGGTCAGGCCGTAAATCTCGTTGTTGAACAGAATGACGTTGAGGTCCACGTTGCGGCGGATGGCGTGGATGAAGTGGTTGCCGCCGATGGCCAGCGAGTCGCCGTCGCCGGTGGTGACCCAGACGTTGAGCCGCGGGTTGGCGACCTTGACGCCCGTCGCCACGGCGTTTGCGCGGCCGTGTACGGAGTGGAACCCGTAGGTTTTCATGTAGTAGATGAAGCGCGACGAGCATCCGATGCCCGACACGAACGTGAACATGTTGTGCGGCGTGTCTGTGGCGTCGGCTATTTCGGGCAGCGCGCGCTGCACGGCGTTGAGGATGGCGTGGTCGCCGCATCCGGGGCACCAGCGTACCTCCTGATCGCTTTTGAAATCCGCTGGGGTGTATTTGTATTCTGCCATGGCGTTACTTCAATAAGGATTCGAATTTTTCTTTCAGTTCTACGATCGTGAAGGGCAGGCCCTCGCACTTGTTGTACTGTTCGTAGCGGAACTCCTGCAGGTTTTGGCGCAGGTAGTTGGCGAACTGACCTTCGTTCAGCTCGCAGACGACGATCCGGCGGAACTTCGCGAAGATGTCGCGCACGCCGTGCGGCAGCGGGTTGATGTAGTTGAAATGTGCGAGCGACACGCGTTTGCCTTCGGCGCGCATCTGATCGACGGCGTTCTGCAGGTGTCCGCGCGTTCCGCCCCATCCCACGACGAGCAGGTCGCCTTCCGGGTCGCCCCATACGGTTTGTGCGGGAATGTCGTCCGCGGCCTTGGCCACCTTCGTAGCGCGCGTCGAGACCATCTTCTGGTGGTTGGACGGGTCGTGCGAGATGCAGCCTTTCACGCAGTCTTTTTCCAGACCGCCCACGCGGTGCTCCAGTCCCACCTTGCCGGGGAACGCCCAGCCGCGGGCCAGCTTTTCGTCGCGCACGTAGGGCATGAATCCGCCTTCGGGCGCGTCGTCTACGATCGGCGGCTGGATTGCCGGGTAGTCCTTCATCGAGGGAATGCGCCACGGCTCCGAGCCGTTGGCGATGAAGCCGTCGGTGAGCAGGATCACGGGCGTCATGTGCTCCATCGCCAGCCGTCCGGCCTCGAACGCATAGTGGAAACAGTCGCTGGGCGACGATGCCGCCACGACGATCACCGGGCACTCTCCGTTGCGGCCGTAAAGGGCCTGCGAGAGGTCGCTCTGCTCGGTTTTGGTCGGCAGACCCGTCGAGGGGCCTCCGCGCTGTACGTCCACGACCACCAGCGGCAGCTCGGTCATCACGGCCAGTCCCAGCGCTTCGCTCTTGAGCGAGAGTCCGGGACCCGACGTGGTCGTCACCGCGAAATTGCCGGCGAATGCCGCGCCGATGGCGGTGCAGATGCCCGCGATCTCGTCTTCGGCCTGCACGGTCTTCACGCCGAGGTCCTTGCGCTTGGCGAGCTCTTCGAGAATGACCGTCGCCGGAGTGATCGGATACGAACCGCAGAAGAGCGGCAGCCCGGCTTTCTCGGCGGCGGCGCACAGGCCCCATGCCGTCGCCACGTTGCCGTTGATGGTGCGGTAGGTGCCCTTTTCGAGCGGCGCCGGGGACACGGTGTAGGTGTTGGCGAACTGATGGGTGTTGGCCGCATAGTTATAGCCCGCGTCGATAGCCAGCTTGTTGGCTTCTGCCACGACCGGATTTTTCCGTGCGAATTTGGTCTCCAGATATTTGTATGCGTACGCTTCGGGACGGTCGAAGAGGTAGAAGCAGATGCCCAGCGCGAACATGTTCTTGCACTTGACCACGGCCTTGTTGTCCAGTCCGGTCTGCTTGAGCGCTTCGCGCGTCATCGACGTGATGTCGGGGATGACGACGTTGTATTCGTCCAGTCCGAGCTCCGCGATCGGATCGAGCGTGGCGAATCCCGCTTTCTTGAGATGCTCTTCGGTGATCGAATCGCCGTCGATGATCACCGTCGCGCCCTGCTTGAGCCATTTGCGGTTGGCTTTGAGCGCTGCGGGGTTCATGGCTACGAGCACGTCGCAGTAGTCGCCGGGGTTGAGTTCGCGGTGACTGCCGAAGTGTACCTGAAATCCCGATACGCCGGCCACGGTTCCCTGCGGCGCACGAATTTCGGCGGGGTAGTCCGGAAAGGTCGAGATGCCGTTTCCGAGCAGGGCCGAAGTGTCTGAAAAGAGCGTACCCGTGAGTTGCATGCCGTCTCCTGAGTCTCCTGAGAAGCGAATCACGACATCCTGCAACTCCCGTACATTGGTTTTCTCCATGTCTTGTTTCGGATTAGTAGGGTTTAGAAAAACAATATTGCAAATATATAAATTTATTGTCAGTTTGTTCCCCGGAGATGACTTTTTTCGGGGTTTTCCTGCGGCTTTTTTGCGGGGAGTTTCGGTTTTTCGGTGATAATATGTGCGGATTCGGCGGATTCCGGCTTTTGTTTCGTTCGGAAAACGCCCGTTTCTGCGCGAATCCGAAAGCGGGGAGTTTTTTAATTTTTTTGGAATGCCGCCGTCCAGTGTCGAAGAACGGGAAGGCGTGATCCGTATGAATCATGCGAAGGCGCTTGCTGTCGCGTTGGACTGTTGATTTGTTTCGATACTCAGACCGCCGGGCTGTTTTGCCCGGCGGTTTGCGTATTATGGTCATGGCAGGGGCGGAACGGTTCCGGCCGGCGGAAAATCCCGCAAGTTCTTTTTGCCGCGTAATTGTGCGGCTGGGGTTGAGGAGTATCCTTCCGCCGGACGGGTGGTCGGCGGAAGGAGCGTTTACCTTGTTCTGTTCCGGACGTAAATGAACTTCTGCTCTTTGTTTGCGGACAGTCGTTCTTCGGTTTCGATTGCCTCGGAGAGGGCTTTCACCAGCAGCGAAAGTTTTTTGTAACCGTAGTTGCGGGGGTCGAAGTCGGGCATTTTCTTGGTCAGGACACTGCCGACGATGCCGAGGAATGCCCAGCCGCTGTCGTCGGCGGCGTCTTCTATGGTATTGGCGAGCAGGTCTTTGAAATCGTCGTCTATCGGACGGATGATCGATTGGGACTGCGCAGGGTCCAGAGTCTGAGCCTGAACCGTAACCTGAGGCAGCTCCGAAGCGGGAACCACACCCGGAGTCTGTCCCGGAGCCGGAGCGGTTTTTTTGCCTGCGGCGGCTTCCGGCGTTCCGGGGGCCTGCGTGTCAGACGTCTGACGTCTTTTGGCGGATGTCTTTTTTTGTGCGGCTTTCGCTGCCGGGGCCTGTGTCGCAGCCGGAGCGGTACCCGGTGCAGGCGCAAGTGCCGGCGTCGGAGCGGCAGGCTGTCCGAGAATCTCGACGTAGATGAATTTGTCGCACGATTTGATGAACGGTTTCGGCGTTTTCTTTTCGCCGAAGCCCAGCACCTCGCGGCCCGATTCGCGGATGCGGCTCGCCAGACGCGTATAGTCGCTGTCACTCGATACGATGCAGAAACCGTTGACCGACTCCTTGTGCAGGATGTCCATCGCGTCGATTATCAGCGCCGAATCCGTTGCGTTCTTGCCTGTGGTGTAGGCATACTGCTGAATCGGGGTGATCGAGTTCTCCAGCAGAATGCTTTTCCATGCCGCGAATTTCGGATCGGTGAAGTCGCCGTAGATCCGCTTGATCGTCGGCGTTCCGTAATTGGCTATTTCGTCGAGTATGTCTTTGATTTTCCGGTGTGAGATATTGTCCGCATCGATCAGCACCGCGAATTTTTTATCGGAGAGTTCCATATTGGGTCGTCTTTGTTTCCGGCAAGATACGAATTTTTTCCTCAGGTTGTTGCTCCGGTTGGACCGTTCCGGTCTTTTCGGCTTGTGTTGCTCTGTTTGTTCTGCTCTGTTTTGTCCTGTTTTCCAGCCGCCGTTTCGCTGCCTTTTGGGCGGTTCTTCCGCATTTCCGCATCGTTCCCGTTCCGAATTTTCGTTCCCGGCCTTTTCGGATCCCGTCCCGGCTTCTCCCTGATCTGCCTCGATTCTTCTCTGATTCCTGCCCGGTCCTTTCCCGGCCCCACCCACACGAATGCCTCCCCCCCCTCGGATTTTTACGGCGTGAATTTTTTGCGGGCCTTCGGTGCCGGTCAGCGGGCCGCCGCTATCGGATCGAATTCATCCGGATGCTCGCCTTGACCAGCGCGATCGCGCGGATGCGGCTGAGCGCAACCTCCTTGTCGGCGTGGTGGGGATTCTGGCTGACGAGTTTGACGTAACCCTCGCGGTCGGATTTCTGGATGTATTTCACCGTGACGTACTCTTCGCCGTCGATGTCGATCGACAGCAGGTACATGTCGCCCCAGAATATGTCGTCGATGTTGCCCAGTTGCTTGTACAGCACGATGTCGCCGCTTTTGAGCAGCGGATACATCGAGTCGCCCACTATATATATCGCGCCGTCGCATTTCGGCAGGTTGGGGATGTGGATGAAGTTCACGGGTTTGGCCTGCGCCTGATCCGTGAACAGCGGCACCAGTCCCGCCGTCCCCTCGATCGAGTAGAGCGGCACGCTCTGCAGCGGCAGCGAATTGTCCGTGCGGAGTCTGTAGGCCGTCAGGTCGGGTTCGGCGTTGAACATGTTGCCTTTGCCGCTCTCCAGCCATTCGGGGTTTACGTTCAATTCCTGAACCAATATGTTGCGGTTCCGGGCCGAGAGTCCGGCTTTCCCCGTTTCGATCATCGAAAGGGCCGCTTTGCCGATGCCAAGATGCTGAGCCAATTGTTCTTGCGTCATGCCCAGCTGTTTTCGTATCAATTTTACCCGCGTGTTCATAGCTTTTAATCGGAAAATTTTATATCAAAAAATTGTATTTTTCGATTGGAAATTCAAATTTTGAACCTATATTTGTGCTGTAAAGTTAAACAATTTATTTGTACATGCAAATTATTTTGCAAAAATCCTGCTAATTATCAACTATGTATTCGGTTTCACCTGAACTTTATCAAGAGGTGGCGGCGCGTTTGGCGGATGCTGTCGACGGGGAAAACTACTTTTCGGGATCGCTCGCATTCCGTTTCGGCGATACGGACTGCCGCTTTACGGCGTCGGTCATCGTCTACCGGACGCGGCTCTCGCAGCCCGAAGGCGATGCGGAGCCTGTTTCGGACCTCGTGCCCGTATGGTGGGAGTTTCACACCTTCTCGGCGGAGGGCGAAATGCTGAACGACTTCGATTTTTCCGAGATGAAGCGCTTCGTCTGATCGCTGCCGTGGGCATGTCCTGCCGCCGGTGTGCGCAACCGCCCGGTCCCCGTTTTGCATCGGGCCGCTCCCCGGCCGCAGGCCGTGCGCCCTCCGGCTCCCCGCCTTGTTCGTTCCGGCATTTATCCTTCCTTGGTGCGGCGCAGCCCGCCGGAACGCTCTTTTTCTCTCCGAACCTCCCGCCGCGGCGCCGCGCATGGGTTCAAAATTTCTACAAATGGTCTTGAAATCCAAATTGTCCTCTGCGGAAGCCGATTCCGCAGAGGTTTTTGTTCCGGCCGGCATTCTCGCGCCGGATTATCCTGCGAATTCTCTCGCCGGCGAATTTTTGCTCCGCGATTCGTTTTCCGGCGAATCACTTTCCGGCGAATCACTTTCCGGCGAATCACTTTCCGGCGAATCTCTCCCCGGTGAATCTCTCGCCGGTGATCTGCTCCCCGGCTCCGATGTTTTGACTTCCGGTGCTTGCGGCTCACGTGGTTGCGGCACCGGTTCCGCTTTGTCCGGTTCCGCTTCGTCCGGTTCCGCTTCGTCCGGTTCCACCCCGTCTGATTCCGTGCTTCCCGATTCTGCGCCGTCGGATTTCGTTCCTTCCGGTTCTGCTCTGTCCGGTGCAGTTCCATCCGATGTTGTGCCGTCGGATTTCGTTCCTTCAGGTTCCGCTCACTCTGCTTCCGCCTCCTTTTCCTCGCTTTCCGGCGTCACCTCGGCAGTTTCCGGCCCGGCGGACCTTCCTCCGTTCGAGCGGTTCGCCCTCGGAGTCTATCCCTTTCTGGAGTTGCAGCCTTTCCACCGGGCCTATTACCGCGTGCTCGAAGCTTTCGCCGCGGGCCGTGTCCGGCGGCTGATCGTCACCATGCCGCCTCAGCACGGCAAAAGCGTCGGCGCCACGACCCTGCTTCCGGCCTATGTGCTGGGGCTGGACCCCGATCAGCGCGTGGCGATCGCCTCCTATTCCGGGGCGCTGGCGTCGAAATTCAACCGCCGTGTCCAGCGTATCATCGAGTCGCGCGAATACGCCGCGTTCTTCCCCGCGACGACCATCAAGCAGGGTTCCAAGCCGCCCAGCTATATCCGCACGGCCGACGAGGTCGAAATCATCGGCTGCCGGGGCGGCCTGCTTTCGGTGGGCCGCGAAGGTTCGCTCACGGGCAACCGCGTCGATTGTTTTATCCTCGACGACCTCTACAAGGACGCCCTCGAAGCCAATTCGCCGCTCATCCGCGCCAACTGCTGGGAGTGGTATACGTCGGTGGTCCGCACCCGCATGCACAACGCTTCGCGTGAGCTGATCGTCTTCACCCGCTGGCACGAAGAGGACCTGATCGGCACGCTCACGGCCCGCGAACCGGTCGCGGAGCTGAAGGAGTGGGCGCAGCTCGACGGCCTGCCCGCCGACACGTGGCTGCATCTGAACTTCGAAGCGCTCAAATCCTCGCCGCCGACCGGAATCGACCCGCGCATGCCGGGCGAGGCGTTGTGGGAGCAGCAGCAGGGCCGCGCCCTGCTCGAAGCCAAGCGGCGGCTCGATCCGCTGCAGTTCGAAAGCATGTATCAGGGGCATCCCTCCTCGCGCGAGGGGCTTTTATACGGGCTGAATTTCGCCGAGTACGACGATCTGCCGCACGAGATCGTCCGCCGCGGCAACTATACCGACACGGCTGATACGGGCGACGACTACCTCTGTTCGCTCTCGTACGCGGTCGATGCCGACGGGGCTATCTACATCACCGACGCCGTCTATACGCGCGAACCGATGGAGGTCTCCGAACCGCTGGTCGCCGAGATGCTGCTGCGCTCCGACACGCGGCAGGCGGCCGTCGAGAGCAACAACGGCGGCCGCGGCTTCGCCCGCGCCGTGCAGTCGCTCTCGCCCGGCGTGCGCATCGAATGGTTTCATCAGGGAGGCAACAAGGAGGCCCGCATCCTCTCCAATTCGGCCACTGCGCTTCACCTCCTGCGGTGGCCGCGGGGATGGAATTTCCGCTGGCCCGAACTCTACGCCCACCTGACTACCTACCGCCGCCGTTTCCGCGCCAACCGCTGGCACGATGCCGCCGACGTGGTGACGGGCATCGTCGAACGCGAAGCCGCCGACCGCAGCCGGAGCCGCGTGCGGGGCGTGCGGTTTCTGTAGGTCGGGATCGGGTTTTTGCGGCCTAAAAGTAGTATTTGAAACCGACCGTCGGGCTGATTCCGAGCTGGAAAGAGACCCCGTTCACACCCGTTCCCGAATATGACAGGTAGCTGTAGTCCAACGTCAGAAGGCTGACTGAGAGTCCGATATGGGCCGACGGCCTGATTTCGAACGCTCCGAGCGACAATCCTGCATCGAAGCCGTATCCGCTGGTCCCGTCCGTCGATGCGAACGCGAATCCCACGGCCAGCTGCGGCGTGTAGTAGAAGCGGTCGCACAGTCTGACGTAATAGGCGAGGCTGGGACCTGCCGTCAGCCCGTGCGTCGTTTCGCCGTCGGATGAAATCAGTTGGTAGCCGATCGAGCCGCCGACGCGCAGTCGGTCGGATGCGAAATAACCGAATTCGGGTGCAAATCCGAATGTCGTCTGCGATGCGGAGGAGCCGTCGATGCTGATCGACGTCGTCGTTATGCCGATTATTCCGCCGACATATTTGTCACCCCTGCTTTGGGCGGAGAGGGTCGGAATACACAGCATAAGGGCCAGAGCCGGAAAGAGAAGTTTTTTCATGCTTGTCGATTTAAAGGTTAGCGGTTGAGTGACGTTTGCGCTTCCAAGTTAGAAAAAAAAGCGATATCCGCCGTTTTTTTGCCTGTAAAAAATGCCGCTTTTCACTTCCGGACAGCCGGCCGGCCGCGGCTTCCCGCCCCGAAAAGGCAGCCGCTGCGGCGACGCAATGTGAAGCCTGCGTTAAATTATCTTCCCGTGCGGAACCAATCGCCTCGATTTTTCGTACCTTTGGCCCCATGGTTATTTAGTTCGCACTAATCCCAATTTAACATGAAAGCATTGAAAATCGGAAATTTGCTCGCCACCGTCCCCATCGTGCAGGGCGGCATGGGCGTAGGCATATCCCTCTCCGGACTGGCTTCGGCCGTTGCCAATCAGGGCGGCGTCGGCGTCATTTCGTCGGCAGGTCTCGGAGCCATCTACAACAACTATTCGAAAGACTACCGCGCAGCCTCGATCTGGGGGCTTAAGGAGGAGCTTCGCAAGGCCCGCGAAGCCACGCGGGGCATCGTCGGCGTAAACGTTATGGTCGCCATGTCGAACTTCGCCGACATGGTGAAGACCGCCGTCGCCGAGAAGGCCGACATCATCTTTTCGGGCGCCGGCCTGCCGCTCAACCTGCCGTCGTTCCTCACGGAGGGCGCCAAGACCAAGCTGGCCCCGATCGTGTCGTCGGCGCGTGCGGCGAAACTGTTGTGTCAGAAGTGGTTCTCGGAGTACAGGTACATTCCCGACGCCATCGTCGTCGAAGGCCCCAAGGCGGGCGGTCACCTCGGATACAAGGAGGAGCAGCTCGCCGACGAGCATTTTTCGCTCGAAGCCCTCGTTCCCGAAATCGTCGCCGAGGTGCGCGCTTTCGGTGCCGAACACGACTGCCATATTCCCGTCATCGCGGGCGGCGGCATCTACACCGGCGAGGATATCTACCGTATCATGCAGCTGGGCGCCGACGGCGTGCAGATGGGCACGCGCTTCGTGACCACCGAGGAGTGCGACGCCGATCCGGCCTTCAAGCAGACCTATCTCGACGCCAAACCGCAGGACATCGAGATCATCAAAAGTCCCGTCGGCATGCCGGGACGGGCTATCCACAGCTCGTTCCTCGATAGGGTGAAAGAGGGGCTTAAACGCCCCAAGAACTGTCCGTTCGACTGCATCAAGACCTGCGACGTGACGCACAGTCCCTACTGCATCATGCTGGCGCTCTACAACGCATTCAAAGGCAAGCTGCAGAACGGCTACGCCTTCTGCGGCGCCAACGCATGGCGCGCCGAGAAGATTCAGTCGGTGCGCGACCTGATGGCCGCGCTCAGAGACGAGTACGATAACTTTTCGCTGAAGGAAAAACTCTTCGGCGCAAGATAAGCCCCCTCCCGGTTTGCCGGGATAATATTTCGGCAGGCGTTTCCGGACGCCTGCCTTTTCAGCCCCTAATTTATTAGGGGCTTTTTATTTGACCGTGAATTTTTTCCGGCATCCGCGTTCCACCGGGTTGATTTTTTGTTATATTTGACTCCCGGTTAGGTTATTGATGGTGTTTTGCCGGACGATCATCGAAAACATTACTGGGCTTTTTGTCGTGAGTCCGGAGAGACTGCTGTCGGTACTGCCGTATTATTAATTCTTAAAACTTGGTTTATGAGAAACTTTTTAAGGAAGTCAGCTTTGCTGACGGCTGCATCGCTGGTGTTTTTCGCCTGCGACGACGATGAGAAGAAGGTCCCCGAAACGGTCGTGACGCTCGACCGGACGGAATTGAATCTCAATGTCGGGTTTTCCGAAACGCTCGTAGCGACCGTTACCCCCCCCCTGCAGGACGGCGTAGCGGTAGTTTGGTCTTCTGACGACGAGGTAGTTGCGACGGTCGAGGACGGTGTCGTCACCGCTCTTGCCGCCGGTGAGGCCACTATTACCGCCAGCGTGGGCGAGAGCAAGGCGACCTGCACGGTGACGGTGGCTTACGTTGCGCCGAAGATCGGCGACTATTACTATTCCGACGGTACGTGGAGCGACGGCGGACTGGTAAGCATCGAGGCCGACGGACTGAATCCCGTCTGGGCCGACACCAAACCCGCTCCCGTCGCCGGTAAGACCGTTATCGGCATCGTCTGCCAGACGGACGAAAACCGGATCGCCGCCGGCGACAAGGAGAAGGGCTATACGCACGGGTATGTCGTAGCTGTAAAAAATGCCCATAGCGCCGACAGCCAGACGGTTCAGTATTCTACCGACAATGATTTCGCAAGCACTCCGAAAGCGAAAATCGCAAGCACGTGGTATGGCAATGTCAATGGTTACGAAGAGACGATGAAAACCGTATCCGATTATGGACCGAACCTTGCTACATGGTGCCCTGCTTTCGATTTGACGGTTAATAATTTCTCGCTCCCGGCTCCCGAAACGTCGAGCGGCTGGTTCCTGCCGAGCACCGGGCAGTTATGGGATATGGTGGCCAATCTCTGCGGCCATGAAGCTGCTCTGCTTCTGAAAGAGTGGCAGACTTCGAGTTACAATGTCTATTACGGCTACAACTCCGAAAATGTAAGCTATGACGTGATTGCGAAATTCAACGAGACGCTTGCGATGATTCCCGCCGATCAGAAGGAGGAGCTGTTCGTGACGGACGGCACCCATTACAATACCTGTACGCTGTGGGCTACGACCTGCTTTGAACCCGGCGAGACGGCATGTATCATTCATATCGGCGGTTCCGAGAAACATCTGGTGGAGCTTATGTGCGAGTATATCGATTACGACGGTATCGCCCGTCCGATCCTTGCATTCTAACATAGATCGCTTTTGCGGAAGTGCGGAGTGTTTTTCCGCCGCTTCCGGACCTGCTCCCGGCCGTTCGACCGGGGGCTTTTTTGTGGCCGGCTGCAGCCGGCTCATGCGGCTTCGGCGTCCGGTTTCTGCCGTTTCCGCGTCCGGCTCCTACAGCTCCTGCAGCCGCGCCACGGGCGAGACGGCGAGCGACGAGAAGTCGCCGTGCTGGTAGCGGTAGTAACCCGCCATGGCGATCATCGCGGCGTTGTCCGTCGTGAACTTGAATTCGGGCAGGAACGTGCGCCAGCCGCGCCTGCTGCCCTCTTCGACGATCCCGTTGCGCAGTCCTGAGTTGGCCGAAACGCCGCCCGCGATGGCGATGTCGCGGATGCCGAGGTCCTTGGACGCCCGCACCAGCTTGTCCAACAGGATTTCGACGATCGTCCTCTGCAGCGAAGCGCAGAGCGAGGCCTTGTTGTTCTCGATGAAACCGGGATCGTTGGCCACGGCGTCGCGCAGCGTGTAGAGGAACGAGGTTTTTAGCCCCGAAAACGAGTAGTCGTATCCGTCTACGTGGGGCCGTGCGAACCTGAACGCCTTCGGATCGCCCTCCTTGGCCAGTTTGTCGATCACCGGGCCGCCGGGGTAGGGCAGTCCCATCACTTTGGCACACTTGTCGAAGGCTTCGCCCGCGGCGTCGTCGATGGTCGTGCCGATGATCTCCATTTCGAGGGGAGAATCCACGCGCACGATCTGCGTGTGGCCGCCGCTCACGAGCAGGCAGAGGAACGGGAATCCGGGGTGCGGCAGCGCGCGGTCCTGAAGGTCGATGAAATGCGAAAGTATGTGTCCCTGAAGGTGATTGACCTCGACCATCGGGATGTTGTGCGCGATGGAAAGCCCCTTGGCGAACGACACGCCCACCAGCAGCGAGCCCAGCAGTCCGGGGCCGCGCGTGAAGGCGATGGCGTCGATCTCTTCGGGCGTCAGTCCGGCCTCCTTGAGCGCCGTGTCCACCACGGGAATGATGTTCTGCTGGTGCGCCCGCGAAGCCAGTTCGGGGATCACGCCGCCGTATTTGATGTGGACAGCCTGCGAGGCGATGACGTTCGACAGCAGCACGTTGTTGCGTATCACGGCGGCGGATGTGTCGTCGCACGAGGATTCGATGCCCAGAATAGTAATATCCATGCGGTTTTTCGTTTTTTTAACTAATTATAGTTAAATTTGCAGGTTATAACGACCTATCAATGCGCAAAGGTATAAAAATATTGGGAAAGGTGTTATCGGCCGCGGTATTGTTGCTGATAATTCTGCCTCTGGCGCTCTCGTTGCTGCTCGACATTCCGGCCGTGCAGAACTACGTGGTGCAGAAAGCCGTGCGCATGGCGTCGAAGAAGCTCGAAACCACCGTCAGCATCGACCGCGTGGACATCGGGCTTTTCAGCAGGGTCAAGATCAAGGGTTTCTATGTCGAGGATTACCAGCGCGACACGCTGCTCTACGTGGGCCGTCTCGACGCCTTTGTCACCGGACTGGGCATCTTCGGCGGGGGGCTTTCGCTGAGCCGCGGCGAAATCGCCGACGCCAAGCTCTACCTGCGCGAGACGCCCGGCGGGGAGATGAACATCAAGCAGATCGTCAATCGTATCAGCAACCCCGACAAACCCAAGAAAGGCAACTTCCGCCTGTCGCTGCGCAAGGCGTCGATCGAGAATACGGACCTCTGTCTGGAGCGGCTCGACCGCCGCGACCCGGAGTTCGGCATCGACTTCAGCCATATGCACCTCTACGGCATCACGGCATATGTGAACGACTTCACCATCGACGGGCAGTCCATCTACACCACCATCGAAACCCTCTCGGCGCGCGAGCGCAGCGGCTTCGCCCTCGACCGCTTCGCCGGGCGGTTCTACCTGACCAACGGCTGCATGGGTTTCGAGGACGTCTCGGTCGTGACGGGCCGTTCGAACGTCCAGATTCCCTATATCTCGCTGGCGGGCGATTCGTGGGCCGAGTACAAGGACTTCATCGGCGAGGTGCGCATCGACGGCGCGCTGCGCAATACGACCGTCTCGACGGACGACATCGCCTACTTCGCCCCCAAGTTGCGCGGCTGGCATACCGATTTCAGCAACGTCAATGTCGAGGTCGCGGGCGTGGTCGCCGATTTCACGGCCAAGGTCAAAAGCATGCAGATCGGCGAGGGTACGTGGCTCATCGCCGACGCTTCGGTCCGGGGGCTTCCCGACATCCGGCAGACCCGTTTCGACCTGAACGTTCCGCGGCTCAAATCCTCCGCCGAAGCCGTCGACGAACTGGCTGCGGGGATCGGCGGCCGCGAGTTGTCCGACAAGCTGGTCGGCATACTGGGCAACACGGGGCAGATCGACGTCAACGCCCGCTTCAAGGGGCTGCTTTCGTCGTTCGACATGCAGCTCGGCGCCTCGACCGGCGTGGGCGAGGTGACCTGCAACCTGCGGATGACGCCGCTTAAGGCGGGGCGCAGCAGCGTGCGGGGCGACGTGGAGACGCACAACCTGCGTCTGGGCGAGCTGCTCGGCCGCCGCGACCTTCTGGGCAACGCGACCCTCTCGGCCTATATCGACGGAGTGGTCGGCAAAGGCTATACCGACGCCAACGTCGTGGGCAACGTCACGCAGCTGGGCTTCAACGACTATATCTACGACTCGCTGCGGCTCGACGGCCGCCTGCGCAACCGCCAGTTCGACGGCCGCGTCACGGCCCGCGATCCCAACCTCGATTTCGATTTTTCGGGGCTGGTGGATTTCAACGACTCGATTCCGCGCTACGACTTCACGATGGACCTGCGCCATGCCGACCTCGCCCGGCTTCATATCAACCGCCGCGACTCCGTCTCGCAGCTCGCGGCGCGTATCGAGGCCAATGCCGGGGGACGCTCGCTGGACGACCTGAACGGCCGTATCCACGTCACCGACGCCGTCTACCGCTACAACGACAAGCGGATCACCTCGAAGACCATGACCGTCACGGGCGAGAACTCGGCGCGGAGCAAACTCGTCGAACTGCGCTCGGACTTCGCCGACGCCACGTTCCGCAGCAAGACCAGCTACCGCGAAGTCTTCGAATACCTGCGCCGCAGCGCATGGAAATACCTGCCCCTGCTGCGCCGCGGCGAGGGCGACCCGACGCCCCGCGGCCGCAAGACGGCCGTGGCCAACGACTATTCGCTGCTGTCGGTCAATATCCGTCACATAGACCCCATTACCGACGCCATCACGGCCGGCCTGCAGATCGCCGACGGGTCGTCGATGCAGTTGCTTTTCAATCCGGCCAGCGACCAGTTTTCGCTCAAGGCGACGTCGGAATACGTCGAGCGCAAACGCATGCTGGCCACGCGCCTGAGCATCAACGCCTCCAACCGGGGCGACTCGCTCACGGTCTACGCTTCGGCCGAGGATCTCTACGCCGGGGTGCTGCACCTGCCGCAACTGTCGCTCACGGGCGGCGCCAAGCAGGGCCGCATGCAGGTTTCGGCGGGTTTCAACGATACGCTGCGCAAGGTGTCGGGACTGCTGGGCGTGCAGGCGCACGTGGTGGACGAACACGGCCCCAACGGCCGCGTCGTGGACCTGCGCATCCTGCCTTCGCACGTCACCCGCGGTTCGAAGACGTGGCAGATTTACGCCCGCAAGATACAGCTCGACACGGCGCAGGTCGTGATCGACCGGTTTTTCGTGATGAACCGCGAGCAGGAGCTGCTGCTGGACGGCGTCGCCTCGCGCAGCCGCGAGGATTCGGTGACCCTGCGCCTGCGCAACTTCGACCTCGCGCCTTTCATGCAGGTTGCCGAGCGCTTGGGGTACGTCGTCGAGGGGCGCACCAACGGTTCCGCGACGATGAAATCCGTGCTCCATGCGGGCGAAATCTCCGCCGACATCCTGCTCGACAGTCTGGAGGTCAACGACATTCCGGCTCCTCCGCTGCGGCTCTCTTCGCGCTGGGATTTCTCGCGCAACCGCGCCGGAGTGACCGTCACCGACCGCAACAAGCGCGATACGCTTATCCGGGGCTTCTACGCCCCTTCGCAGGTGCGCTACTACGCCCGGCTGGACATTGACAGTCTCGACATGGGGCTGCTCGACCCGGTGCTTTCGGGCGTGATTTCCCAGACCGAGGGGCTCGCTTCGGCCGAACTGGTGCTGCAGGGCCAGCGCCGGGATGCCGACCTGACGGGACGGATTCACGTCACGGGACTCTCGACGAAAGTCGATTTTACGCAGGTGGCCTATTCGATGCCCGAAGCCGTTCTCGACGTGCGGGGCAACCGCTTCCGCGCGTCGAACGTTCCGGTCTTCGACCCCGAAGGCAACCGGGGCCGTTTCGACATCGACCTGAGCCTGCAGCACCTCTCCAACATCGCCTACGACGTGCGTGTCGCACCCCAGCAGATGCTGGTGCTCAACACCACGGCGCAGGACAACGATTTCTTCTACGGCAAGGTCTACGCTTCGGGCACGGCGCGCATTTCGGGCGACAAGGGCGCCGTCAATATGGACATCGCCGCCTCCACCGACGACCATTCGTCGTTCTTCATGCCGCTGTCGAACAAGTCCAATATCTCGTACGCCGATTTCGTGACCTTCAAGGAGAAGCCCAAGGTCGATACGGTGGACAATCTGGCGCGGCGGAAGATGATGTTCGAACGCCAGCGGCAGCAGAAGACGGTGGCCGGCAGCCAGATGAACATTGCGCTGGCGCTCAACGTACGGCCCGGCGTCGAGGTCGAGCTGAGCGTGTCGGGCAATACGCTCAAGGGCCGCGGCGACGGAACGCTCAACCTGCAGATCAATCCCCGCTCGAACGTCTTCGAAATGTACGGCGACTATACCATCACCGAGGGAAGCTTCCTTTTCTCGCTCCAGAACATCATCAACAAGAAGTTCATTATCGAAAACGGCTCGACGATCCAGTGGACCGGTGCGCCGATGGACGCCATGCTCAATATCGACGCCATCTATAAGTTGAAAGCCTCGCTGCAGCCGCTGCTGCAAGGCACGGCCGAAAACGTGACGGCCGACCGCTCGGTGCCCGTCGAGTGCATCATCCACCTCGGCGACCGGCTTTCGAACCCGGCCGTCACCTTCGACGTGAACGTGCCCGGCACCGACCCTGAGACGCAGGCCGTGGTCGCCAATGCGCTGACCACCCCTGAGACGGTCGATACGCAGTTCGCCTACCTGCTGCTGTTCAACAGCTTCATGTCCGAGAACAACGCCGCCTCGTCGAACATCGGCGCGTCGGTTTCGGCCGCGACGGGGCTGGAGTTCCTCTCGAACATGGTCAGCAACCTGCTCTCGAACGACGACTACAACATTGTCATCCGCTACCGCCCCAAGTCGGAGCTGACCAGCGACGAAGTGGACTTCGGCCTTTCGAAGAGCCTGATAAACAACCGTCTGTTCGTCGAGGTCGAGGGCAACTACCTGATCGACAACAAACAGGCCATCAACAGCTCGATGTCCAACTTCATGGGCGAAGCCTACATCACTTACCTGATCGACCGGGCGGGAACGCTCAAGGCCAAGGCCTTTACGCAGACCATCGACCGTTTCGACGAGAATCAGGGTCTTCAGGAGACCGGCGTCGGCATCTACTTCAAGGAGGATTTCGACAACTTCCGCGACCTGCGGCGGCGCATCCGGGAACGTTTCACCAACAAGAAGCGCAAGGCCCGGCGCGAAGCGCGCCGCGAGGCCGCCCGCCGGGAAAAGGAGCTTCGGCGTGCGGCGGCGGATACGCTGCAGGCGTTCCGATACGTTAAACATGAAAAGGATGTGTCCGCGCCGTGAAACGGATCGGCCGGAACCGGAAACAGAAAAAATTCAATGACAAACTTCTATAATTTCTAAAACACTATGATGACTTTTTTGCAGGCTGCCGAGGCGGTGGCCACCAGTGAGGAGACCCGTATGGGATTGTGGACGCTGTTTACCAAGGGCGGTTGGCTGATGTGGCCGCTGCTGGCTCTGGGCGGGGTGACGATCTTTATCTTCGTGGAGCGTTTCATGGCTATCCGCAAGGCTTCGGTGCTGGACATGAACTTCATGAACCGCATCCGCGACTACATTTCCGACGGCAAGATCCAGACGGCCGTGAATCTGTGCAAGAAGACCGACACGCCGATCGCCCGCATGATCGAGAAGGGCATCGAGCGCATCGGACGCCCGATGAGCGACGTGCAGACGGCCATCGAGAACGTCGCCAACCTCGAAGTCTCGAAGCTCGAAAACGGCCTGCCGTTTCTGGCGACGATCGCCGGCGGCGCCCCGATGATCGGTTTTCTGGGTACGGTGCTCGGTATGGTGCAGACCTTCATGGACATGTCGGCCGCAGGCGGCACGGTGGATCTGGGACTGCTTTCGAGCGGTATGTATGTGGCGATGGTGACCACCGTGATGGGTCTTATCGTCGGCATCCCGGCCTACTTCGGCTACAACTACCTCGTCGCGCGCATCGAGAAGCTGGTGTTCCAGATGGAGGCCAACTCGATCGCATTCATGGACATTCTGAATCAACCCGTTCAAAAATAACGCGCTATGGCAATTAAACACGGATCGAAGGTCGATAAGTCCTTCTCGGCATCGTCGATGACCGACCTGATGTTCCTGCTGCTGCTGTTTCTGCTGATCGCTACGACGCTGATCAATCCCAATGCCCTGAAGCTGATGCTGCCGAAAAGCTCCAACCAGCTCAAGGACAAGGCGATGACCACGGTTTCGATACAGGATGCGGGCCACGGCAAGTACCGCTATTACGTCGAACTGCAGGAGGTCGGCTCGATCGAGGGCGTGGAGCGTGCGCTCAAGACGCGTCTCGACGGACAGAAGGACGCCACCGTGTCGCTGCACTGCGACGAGACGGTAGCCGTGGGCGAGACGGTCAAGGTGATGAATATCGCCAAGGACAACAATTACAAGTTAATTCTGGCGACGGCGCCGAATTGACGGACGCCGTCCGGCGGCGGCAGCCGTCGCCAAAATCAGGTTTTATGTATTATTACGATCCAAATAACAGGAATCCCCGCAGGTGGGCGACGGTTGCGACGGCGGTCTACGCGCTGCTGCTGATCGGTTCGTTCGCGCTGGTCTCGTTCGACTTCCGGCAGATCCACGACAAGCCGGGCGATACGATCACGATCGACTTCACCGAGCCGCCTGCGCCCGAACCGCCCAAGCCGCGCGTCAGGACGGCCACCGAGCCGCGCGTGCACGACCGCACGGCTCCCGTCGAGCAGACGGCGCAGGTCTCCGGCAAGGACGAGACGACGCAGACGCCCAATCCCCGCGCGCTGTTCAACATGAACAAGGGCGGCGCCGACGAACCCGACAACGCGGGCAATCCCCGTGCTCCCGAAGGCGAGGACAGGGCCAGCGGCACCGGTCCGGGACTCAATCCCGACGGGCTGGACCAGCTGGATCAGGGCTTGCAGGGGCGCGGGCTGGTGGGCGACCTGCCCAAACCTTCGTACCCCGGTTCGAAGAGCGGCAAGGTGATCGTCCGCGTGACGGTCGATGCTTCGGGACGGGTCACGAGTGCGGCCTACGAACCGAAAGGCTCGACCACCGACGCCGCCGAACTGGTCGAAGCCGCCAAAGCCGCGGCGCGCAAGGCGCGCTTTACCGAGAGCCGTGCGGCGGTGCAGGGCGGAACGATCACCTATGTTTTCCGTATGGAGTAATTTTTGAAACGAAAGACAATGCGATTTTTATTACTGACACTTTTCGGATGCCTGACCTTTGCGGCGGGCCGCGCCCAGCAGCCCGCGAAGATCGAGGGGGCGCATCTGCATATGGAGGTCGCGAGCCACGATTTCGGCGACGTGCCCCGCAAGGGCGGCGATCTGGTGCGCGAATTCACCTTCACCAACGACGGCACGGTGCCGCTGGTCGTGACGCGCGTCATCACCTCGTGTTCGTGTCTCAAGGCGTCGTACTTCAAACGGCCGGTCGCTCCGGGCGAGAGCGGAACCATCAGCATCATCTACGAACCCCACAAGAGCGAACCGGGCGTCTTCAACAAGGTGATTCAGATTTACTCGAATTCGGTGGACGGCCGCGACGTAATCACCGTGCAGGGCAACTCGATCGATCCGGGACCCCGCAAGGTCAAGACCGGGGAGGTGAAGATAAAGTATAAGAAAGATAAGTAGGACTGCCTTTCCGGGTCGGGGCGGGGTTTCCGGGGACTGGTGGTTTCGGGTTTCCGGGGGCTTGACGGTTTCGGGGGGCGGCTGAAGTTTCCGCCCGCAATCCGCCCGCATGCGGGAAGTCTTCTCCGAGGAGGGGATTCAGGGAAGGGCAGACTTGCAAACGCCGCCTTTGGCGGCGGCAACGACCGTCGGAGTCGATCCGCGGGCCGAATAATATACATATACTACAATAAAGTAACTACGCTATTTATGGCAATTCTTTTTTCCAACGCCACGATTCTGCCGATGACGGCGGACGAAGGCAGTCCCAAAACCTTTACGGGTTTCGTGGGCGTCGCGGGCAGCCGCATCGCGCTGGTCACGGAGTCCGCGTCCGAAGCCGACGCATTCCGCGCCGCACACCCCGACGCGCGGATCATCGACTGCACGGGCCGGCTGCTGATGCCGGGGCTTGTCAATACCCACTGCCACGCCGCCATGACGCTGCAGCGCAGTTATGCCGACGATATCGCCCTGATGGAGTGGCTCCACGACTATATCTGGCCGTTCGAAGCGCGGCAGACGGCCGACGACGTGGCGTTGGGAATGACTCTCGGCGTTGTCGAGATGCTGTTGGGCGGCGTGACCTCGTTCGTGGATATGTATTACCACGAGAACCGCTGCGTCGAAGTGGCCGAGCGGCTGGGCATCCGCGCGATGCTGGGCTGCAACTATTTTGACAGCAACGTCGAAGAGGTGCTTCCCGAAGTGGGGCAGGCGGTGGAACTCGCCGCCTGCTGCGACCGGGTCCGGATCGCCCTCGCACCCCATTCGCCCTACACCGTGTCGCCCGAAAACCTGCGGCGCGGCAAAGAGACGGCCGAGCGGTACGGACTGCACCTGATGACCCATATCGCCGAGACGCAGGACGAGGTGCGCATCGTGCGCGAGAAATACGGCATGACGCCCGTCGAACACCTCGATGCGCTGGGCATGCTCGACGCCCGCACCATCGGCGCACACTGCATCCATTTGACCGACAGCGATATTGCGACGCTGGCCGCGCGCGGCGTGGCCGTGTCGCACAACCCGCAGAGTAACATGAAGATTTCGAGCGGCGTGGCGCCCGTCGAGCGGCTGCGCGCCGCGGGTGCGCTGGTGACCATCGGCACCGACGGCACCTGCTCCAACAACGACCTCGACATGTTCGAGGAGGTGCGCACGGCGGCTTTCCTGCAGAAATCCGCCACGGGCGACCCCGTCGCGCTCCCGGCTTACGAAGCGCTGAAGCTGGCGACGGTCAACGGCGCCCGCGCTTTGGGCTACGCCGAAGGCGAACTGGGCGTGGTCCGCGAGGGCGCATTGGCCGACCTGATCGTCGTGGACCTCCAGAAACCCCATTTGCAGCCCGTTCACGATCTGGTGTCGAATATCGTCTACTGCGGCAAGGCGTCGGATGTCGATACGGTCATGGTCGACGGCCGCATCGTGGTCGAAAACCGCCGTGTGGCGGGCGTGGACCTGCCTGCGCTCTATGCCGCAGTCGCCGCCGCCGTGAAACGCATCACGGCGAAATAACCGTCCGACCATGAGAATCGTCTCCGTCAGGGAGCACCCCGAATTCGCGGATACCGCGATCGGCTATATTTCGGCCTGTTGGCCCGAAGTGCGGCCCGTTCTTTATGAGGACTGCATCCGCCACGCTGTCAGCGCCGCAGGTCCGCTTCCGCAGTGGTACCTGCTGATGTCGGGCAGCGAGCCGGTCGGTTGTGCAGGGTTGATCGCCAACGACTTTATCAGCCGCATGGACCTGTGGCCGTGGGCCTGCGCCCTCTATGTCGAGGAGCGTCTGCGCGGACACGCCTACGGACGGCTGCTGCTCGACCGTGCGGCCGAAGACGCCCGCCGCGCAGGATTCGGCAAGCTCTACCTCAGCACCGATCACGCCGGGCTGTACGAAAAGTGGGGCTTCCGTTATCTCGGACAGGGCTATCACCCGTGGGGTGCGGAGTCCCGGATTTACGAACGTACTCTATAACAATATATTGACAGCATAGGTATGAAAGGAAAGATTCGTTTCGGAATGGTCGGTACGGGCTTTATCGCCGACTGGGTGCTTGCCGGCGCCCGGCAGGACCCGCGCTTCGAGGCGGCGGCGATCTGTTCGCGCAATCAGGCTACGGCCGATGCCTTCGCCGCGAAGCACGGGATTCCGCATACGTTCACCTCGCTCGAAGAGATGGCCCGCAGTCCGCTCGTCGATGCCGTCTATATCGCCTCGCCCAACGCCCTGCATGCGTCGCAGAGCATCCTCTGCATGAGCTGCGGCAAACACGTGCTGTGCGAGAAGCCGCTGGCCTCCAATGCGCGTGAAGCCCGTGCGATGATCGAAGCCGCGCGCAGATACGGCGTCGTGCTGATGGAGGCCATGATTGCGACGCTCAATCCCAATTTCCGGATCGTGCGCGAGCAGCTGCCCCGGCTGGGAACGATCCGCCGCTACTTCGCCAGCTACTGCCAGTACTCCTCGCGCTATGACAAGTTCAGGGAGGGCGTCGTGCTCAACGCCTTCGATCCTTCGCTTTCCAACGGCGCCATGATGGACATCGGCGTCTATACGGTTTACCCGATGGTCGCGCTTTTCGGGCGGCCGCAGGCCGTCGATGCGCAGGGTGTCGTGCTCTCTTCGGGGGCGGACGGTCAGGGCGCCGTCAATTTCCGTTACGAGGGGATGAACGCCACGGTGCTCTACTCCAAGATCGCCGATTCGCGCCTGCCCTCCGAGATCGAAGGGGAGGAGGGTACGCTGCTGCTGGATACGATCCACGACATACACCGTGTGACCCGTTTCCCGCGCCGAGGCGCCGCTTCGGACCGCGGCCCGGAGACTGTCGGCGAATCGGTCGGTGTGGAGCCGGACCGGGACCGTTACTATTACGAAATCGCGGAGTTCATTGATTTGATCGAACAGGGCCGCCCGGAATCGGCGGTCAACAGCCACGCCAATTCGCTTGCGACGCTGGAGATCATCGATGAAGTGCGCCGCCAGTTGGGCGTGGTCTATCCCGCCGACGGGGCGCGCTGACTTCCGCCGATTCGTGTTGCTCGGTAACGATTAACGGCAGGGATATTCCCTGCCGTTAATCGTTATCGTTTTTTTTGCGGTCTTCCAGCCCCGTTCCTCCCCGGCTTTTGCGGCCTTGTTTCCTCTCCGTGCTTTTGCTTTCCAGCCTTGTTTTTTCGGCATTTCCCTTTATCGCAGCAGGACTTTCCCAGCCCCGTTCCTCCCCGGCTTTTCCGGCCTTGGCCCTTCTCCGTGCTGTTCCTCCCGGCCTCCTCCTCCTTTCTCCGGACCGTTCACTCCCCGGTCACGGCGGAGGGTTGTCGTCCGTCGGTTCTCAGATATACCGTCGCCGTGCGCGAAGTATTGTAGATGCGGATATGCGGCCGCTCGGTGTTATCCCCGTCCTGCGCCGGGAACGAGAAGTGCTCGCCGTCCATCGCCTGCCGCTCCTGCCCGCCGAAACGCCGTTCGTCGGTCGAGAGCAGGGGCACGTATTTGCCGGGCGCCTGCACGGGCAGCTCGTAGTCGGGAATCGACGCCGAGGGGTGCCAGTTGAAGACGAACAGCAGGTCGCCGTGGGCAAAGGCCATCGTCTTGTTGCATTCGTCCATCACGAGATTCCACGCGTAGCCGTCGGCCAGCACCTTGTACCGCTTCACCAGTTTGATCATCGCCTTGTCGAAATCCCCCAGCCATGCATAGCGCAGGAACCCGTTCCCGGCCAGCGACCACTGCCGCCGGGCGTGGGCGTAGCTCCAGCCGTTGCCCTCGCGCGGGAAGTCGATCCATTCGGGATGCCCGAACTCGTTGCCCATGAAGTTGAGGTAGGCCTGCCCGCCCGTCGAAATGGTCATCAGGCGGATCATCTTGTGCAGCGCCATACCGCGGTCGATCACCACGCTCTGCGACGCGCGGTCCATGTTGAAATACATCTCCTTGTCCATCAGTCTGAACGCCAGCGTCTTGTCGCCCACCAGCGCCTGATCGTGCGACTCGGCGTAGGCCACCGTCTTCACTTCGGGCAGGCGGTCGGTCATCACGTTCCACATCTCCCAGATGTTCCACTCCTCGTCGGGCACCTCCTTGAGCTGCTTGATCCAGAAATCGGGAATCGCCATCCCCAGCCGGTAGTCGAAGCCGATGCCTCCGTCCGTGTCGGGAATGCACATCCCCGGCATGCCCGACACGTCCTCGGCGATGGTCACGTCGCCCGCGCGGAAGTCGTGCACCAGCCGGTTGGCCAGCGTCAGATAGGTCAGCGCGTCGCCGTTCACCCCCGCGTCGAAGAAACGTTCGCGGCAGTCGAAATCGACGTAGCCGTGGTGGTGGTAGATCATCGAGGTCACGCCGTCGAAGCGGTAGCCGTCGAAATGGAATTCGTCGAGCCAGTATTTGACGTTCGAAAGCAGGAAATGCTGCACCTCGTCCTTGCCGTAGTCGAAGAGCATCGAGTCCCAATAGGGCTGGTAGCCCGCCTTTCCGGGCAGCGAATAGTGGTGGTCTGTGCCGTCCAGCTCGTTGATGCCTTCGTTGAGGTTCTTCACGTAGTGGGCGTGTACGAGGTCCATGATGACTCCCAGCCCCAGCTCGTGGGCGCGGCGCACCAGCTCCTTCAGCTCTTCGGGCGTGCCGCAGCGCGATGCCGGGGCGAAGAAACTCGACACATGGTAGCCGAACGACCCGTAATAGGGGTGTTCGGCGATGGCCATGAGCTGCACGGCGTTGTAGCCGTCCTTTTTTATTATAGGTAATATCTTCTCCGTGAATTCGCGGTAGGTCCCGACGCCCTCCTTCTCCTGCGCCATGCCCACGTGTGCCTCGTAGATGAGCAGGTTCCCGTTTTTCGAAATGTCGAATGCGTCGCCCCGCCAGTCGAACGGCTCCGGCGCCCAGAACTGCGCCGTGTAGTTTTTCGTCTCCTCGTCCTGCACTACGCGCGTCGCGTAGGCTGGAATGCGGTCCAGCCAGCCGTTGTCGCCATGGACGTGGAGCTTGTAGAGCGAGCCGTGCACCAGCCTGTCGCGGTACATCGCCGTGGGGAAGAAGGCGCTCCATACGCCGTGGCGGTCGCGCTGCATGCGGATTTCGGTCCGCTGCCAGTTGTTGAAATCGCCGAAGACGTAGACGTCGTGCGCTCCGGGCAGCCATTCGCGCAGCCACCAGCCGTCGAGCGTCTCGTCGCGCTGCCAGCCGAAATAGCGGTAGCCGTTGGCGTAATCGACGAGCGACCCCGCCGCCTGCACGATTGCATTCATTTTGTCCATATACCGCTCGTAACGGTTATTGAGCTCCTGCTCTGCGGGGAGCAGCCACTCGTCGCGTTCGACGATCGGAAGCCTGCGGGTCGTTTTTTCCATAACCGGTTTTGTGTTTATACAAATATATGGAAAATTTTTCTATCTTTGTCAGCAAACAAAAAACGAATCATTTATTACTAACACCAAAAATTAACTTATGAAAGGACAACCCCAAGGACTGATCGCCGCGGCTTTGGCCAATATGGGCGAGCGATTCGGTTTCTACATCATGATGGCGATCCTGACCCTGTTCATCTCCGCCAAGTTCGGTCTCGACGAGGCCACGGCGGGTTACATCTATTCGGGATTCTACGCTTCGATCTACCTGCTGGCGCTTGTCGGCGGTATCATCGCCGACAAGACCAAGAACTACAAGGGCACCATCATGTGGGGGCTGGTGGTGATGTCGCTGGGTTACCTGCTGATCGCCATTCCCACGCCCACGCCGGTTCCCAGCCTGCCGCTCTATCTGACGCTGACCTGCCTCGGACTGCTGGTCATCGCCTTCGGCAACGGCCTTTTCAAGGGCAATCTCCAAGCGTTGGTGGGGCAGATGTACGACAACAAGGAGTTCAGCGCCAAGCGCGAGTCGGGTTTCCAGATCTTCTACATGTTCATCAACATCGGCGGCTTCTTCGCGCCGTTCGTCGCCATCGGCGTGCGCAACTGGTGGCTCAAGGTCAATAATTTCGACTACAACGCCAAACTGCCCGAACTCTGCCACGAATACCTTGCCAAAGGGCAGGACATGGCCGGCGAGGGGCTTGCCAACCTCACCTCGTATGCCAATTCGGCTTACCTCGACGGGTCGCCCGTCGGTGACCTGCACGCTTTCTGCAACAGCTACCTCGACGTTTTCAACCGCGGTTTCCACTACGCCTTCATCGCCGCTATCGTGATGATGCTCGTTTCGCTGATGATCTACATGTCGAACAAGAAACGCTTCCCCGATCCCTCGCAGAAGGCTGCGGCCAAGGGCGGGAAGGCTTCCGCCGCCGAGATCACGATGTCGGCGCAGGAGATCCGCCAGCGCATCTATGCGCTTTTCGCCGTGTTCGGCGTGGTGATCTTCTTCTGGGTTTCGTTCCATCAGAACGGCTATTCGCTGACCTACTTCGCCCGTGACTACGTGAATCTGGACGTCATCAACATAGACTTGGGCTTCACGGTCATCAAGGGCGCCGAAATCTTCCAGAGCGTCAACCCGTTCTTCGTGGTGACCCTCACGCCGCTGATCATGTGGTTCTTCGGCTGGCTGCGCAAACGCAACGTCGAGGTCTCGACGCCGATGAAGATCGCCATCGGTATGGGTATCGCCGCCACGGCCTACCTCTTCCTGATGTTCTTTTCGCTGGCGCTGCCCGGCAAGGCCGCCCTCGCAGGCATGAAGGCCGACGAGATGCAGTCGATTCTGGTTACGCCGTGGGTGATGGTGGGACTCTACTTCATCCTGACGGTCGCCGAGCTGTTCATCTCGCCGCTCGGACTGGCTTTCGTGTCGAAGGTCGCGCCGCCGCACATGCAGGGTCTGATGCAGGGCTTCTGGCTGGCTGCCACGGCCGTGGGCAACGCACTGTTGTTCGTGGGCGGATGGCTTTATCTGCACACCCCGATGTGGGCTACGTGGTTCGTTTTCGTGGCCGCCTGCGGATTGTCGATGCTCGTCATGCTGTCGATGGTACGCTGGCTCGAACGGGTCACCCGATAATAGGACGGGAGCGTTTCGCGGGACCGGACGGGACGTCGGAAAGGACGGCTCTGTTTTACGGCTCCGAACGGAACGCCCGATGGTCGGAACGCTGTTCCGCCGAGTTTGCCGCCGCGTAATTTTACGCGGCGGTTTTTTTGCAAATTCGATAAAATGGACTTTTTCTGTTGATTCTCCGGTTGAAAATGCTATCTTTGTAGCGCTTAACGTCACTTTATACATGCGGATTCCGTCATCTCTCGCCGCTTTTGCGGTCTGCATCCTCATGGCTTTCTCCCATGCCTTCCCGATGCGGGCGGGCGAACGGGCTTTGCAGACTCCTTCACAACCGGCGGACAGCGCTTTGACGGCGTATTACAAACTCTGCAAGGCGCACCGCGCCGATGCCGAAGCCCCTGCAATGTGCGACACGCTCTTTCGGCGGGCCGAAGCCGCGCGCAACGTAAGGATGCAGGCTATCGCGCTTTGCGTCCGTCTCGACCATTTCTACTACAAGAACGACCGGGCGGAAATCCTCGAAGGCGTGCGGCGCGTGCAGGAATTCTGCCGCAGGCATCCCAAGGAAGACCTGCGCTATTTCTATTATTTCGTCTGGTCGAGCCGCCTGATTACCTATTATATCAAGCAGAACCAGTCCAACACGGCGATTTACGAGACCCGCAAGATGCTCGCCGAAGCCGAGGACGACGATTACCCCGAAGGCGTCGCCTCCTGCTACCGGATGCTCGGCAACCTCTACCTGACGCAGGGCGCGTAGCGGATGGCTTACGACAACTTCCGCCGCCAGATCGAGGTGCTCGAACACAACGGCATCGACGACATCAACCTGCCGACGCAGTACGCTTCGCTGGCGCAGTGCGCGCTGGAGCTGGATATGCCCGATTCGGCGTTCGTCGCGCTGCAGAAGGCCGCGTCGCTGCCCAAGCGGACCACCTATCAGGAATTTACCGTCAATAAGGGCTTCGGCCTTTACTATATCCGGACTGAAAATTTCGCGGAGGCGAAGAAACGGCTGGAGGCTTCGGAGGAGCTGTTCCGCCGCGACCCCTCGCTGCGGTTCCATACGGCCGGGCTGAGCTATCTGCGAACGGCCTATTTCAAGGCTTCGGGCCAGTACGGGAAGGCGTTGGAGACGATTCTGGAGACGCAGCGCGACACGGTGATCCGCAGTTCCGGGTTCAACAACTATGCGCTGACCAAGGAGCTTGGCGACGTCTACTGGCACCTGCGTGAGATGGAGCGGGCCGCGGCCAATTACCGGGAATACATCCGTCTGTCGGACTCGGTGCGCAACCGCGAAATCCGCACTGCGACGGACGATTTTTCGGGAATTCTCGAAATCAGCCGCCTGCACAACGAAACCAAGGAGCTGCAGTACGACCTCCAGCGCAAACGCCTGCGCAACACCTATCTGATTATCTGCCTGCTGGCGGGAGTGCTGGTGACGGGCGGCGTGGGATATGCGCGCATGATGAAGCTCAACCGGCGTCTCAAGGCCTCCGAAGCGACGGTGCTGGCCCAGAACGAGCATCTGCGGATCAGCGGCGAAGAGCTTCTCGAAGCCAAGGAGCAGGCCGAGCAGGCCAGCCGCATGAAGACCGAATTTATCCAGCATATGTCGCACGAGGTGCGCACGCCCCTCAATTCGATCGTCGGATTTTCGCAGGTGCTGGCGTCCGAATTCCGCGACAAGCCCGCCACGGGCGAGTATGCCTCCATCATCGAAGCCAACAGTGCGACCCTGCTGCGGCTTTTCGACGACGTGCTCGAAGTCGCCTACCTCGACCAGACGGGCGACCTGCCTCGCTGCGACGTCACGGCGCTGAACAACCTCTGCAACGACTGCGTGGAGAGCACCCTGCCGGAACTGCATCCCGGCGTGAGCCTGCTGGACGAACTTCCGGTCTCCGATCCCGTGGTGCGCACCAACCTCAAGCGTATCGAGCAGGTGCTGCTGCATCTGCTCCGCAACGCCGCCAAATTCACGCTCTCCGGACATATTACCCTGACTTACGACTGCCTGCCCGCAGAACGGCTGCTGCGCTTCTCCGTGACCGATACCGGGCCGGGCATTCCCGCCGACCTGCGCGAAGAGGTCTTCGGGCGTTTCGTGAAACTCGATCCCTTTTCGCAGGGGACGGGACTCGGACTGCCTATCTGCCGGCTTATCGCCGTGAAACTGGGGGGGGGCGTCTGTTCGTCGATCCGGAGTATGCGTCCGGCTGCCGCATGATTTTCGAAGTGCCGTTCGACCTGCCCGAAACATCTGCCTGATCCGGAATCCGTAACGCCGAAGCCACCTCTTGCAATCTCTTTCCTTTCCCTGTTTTATTATTCAATAAGTTTTCTTTTCGGCCCCGGTTTCCGGCTCCGATTGTTCTGTTTGTCTGCATTTCTGCTTGTTCAGGGCATAATCGGCGGTAAAAACTCCAAAAAACAGAAAACTTTTTTGGTTTCGTGAGTTTTATTGCTATATTTGCCCTCGAATAAAACGACTGAAGACATGACCCCTCCCCAGAAAGAACGCATAATCGACCAAGCGATGCAGATGTTCGCCACGCAGGGCATCAAATCCGTGCGCATGGACGACATTGCACAGCATCTCGGCGTATCGAAGCGTACGCTGTACGAACTGTTCGGCGACAAGGAAGGGCTGCTCTATCTGGCGATGGAGCGCTACTTCCAGCGTGACCGGCAGCGTTGGACCGAACTTACTGCCAACGCCCGCAACGTCCTCGAAGCCATGTTCATGGTGCTGGCGCAGGTGATGGACAAGGCCGAGGTGTCCAGCCGCATGATGGACAATCTCAAGAAATTCTATCCCGCCGTCCATGACAAACTGACGCGCGAAGGCATGGAAAAGAACCGGCGCAGCCTGCGCGGCATGCTCGATCAGGGTATCGTCGACGGCCTGTTCGTCGATAACATCAATATCGATCTGGCGATCTCGGTGCTTTATTACACGGCCTCCGCGCTGGTGACCCGCAAGGAGCTGATGCTGCCCGCCGGAATGACCGAACGCGAAGCCTTCGTGCAGATAATCAGCAATTTCTTCCGCGGCATTTCGACGGCCAAGGGGCTGCGGCTGATCGACGACAACCTGAAAAGATACGAACTGACCAAGTACGGCAAATAAAAATTGAATTTGGGATATTTTATGAAAAAACTGATTTTAACCGTGTGTCTTGCTGCGACGGGCGTTTTCGGCGCTGCGGCACAAATGCGTCTCACGCTCGGTGAGGCCCTCGATCTGGCGCTGAGCGAGAACCCGACCGTCAAGGTCGCCGAAATGGAGGTGCAGCGCTTCGACTATGTGAAGCGGCAGACGTGGGGGAGCTGGATACCTCAGATTTCGGTCGGCGGCACCTATACCCGCTCGATCGTCAAGCAGAGCATGACCAAGGGGCTTTCGTTCGGAGCCGACAATACGCTGGCGGCGCAGGGCGACGCCACGTGGACGCTCTTCGCTCCGGCGGTGTTCCGCACGCTGAAGATGAACGACGTCCAGCGGGCTGCCGCCGTGGAGTCGGCGCGCTCGTCGCGGATTACGCTGGTCGCCGAAGTCAAAAAGGCCTTCTATAACATTCTGCTGGCCGAGCAGTCGCTCGAAGTGCTCCGCGAATCTCAGGCCACCGTGCAGCGCACCGTGGACGACACCAGATTGCAGTACGACAACGGACTTGCGTCGGAATACGACCTGCTTACGGCGCAGGTGCAGCTGAGCAACCTGAAGCCCTCGATCCTGCAGACCGAGAATTCGATCCGCTTGGCCAAGCTGATGCTCAAAATGTACCTTTCGATCCCTGAGAACGTCGAAATCGAAGTCGTCGGAGAGCTGGACGCCATGCGCGACGCGGTGCTGGCGGGAACCGACGGCCTGACGACCGACGTGCAGGATAACTCCGACCTGCGTACGCTCGAACTGCAGGAGGATCTGCTCAAACGTCAGCTCAAAGTGGCGAACGCCGGACGCATGCCCACGGTCACCGCATTCTTTACGGCGACCTATACCGGTAACGATATCGACATGACGAAGCTCAATTTCGGCGGCGCGGAGGGAGGACAGCCGGGCGACGTGCTCGACGGTTCCAAATTCTGGTGGCAGCACCCGATGTCGGCCGGCCTGCAGGTTTCGATCCCTATTTTTTCGGGCCTTACGAAGATGAACAGGTCGCGCGAGATCAAGAACCAGATTTCGCAGATCGGTCTCCAGCGGGATTATGCCCGGCAGCAGATCGACGTCGAGGTCCGCGCGGCCCTGAACGACCTGCTCACCGCGCGCGAGACGATGTATGCGCAGGAGCTGACCGTCGCGCAGGCCCGCAAGGCCTACAGCATCTCCGACACCCGCTACCGTGCGGGCGCGGGAACGATCCTCGAACTGAACAGCGCGCAGCTGGCGCAGACGCAGGCTGAGTTGAACTTTTCGCAGGCGATTTTCGACTACCTGACCGCCAAGGCCGAGTACGACCGCATCGTCGGCAAGGAGAATTAGCATAAAATCGAAAAACAGATAAAACCTATGAAGAATTTAACAGTTATGTTGATCGCCGCCGCAGCCCTCGCCGGCTGCACGGGCAAAAAAACCGCCGACGTCCAGCAGGAGACCCGTGTGCTGACCAAAACCGAGACGGCCGTCTCAGCTCCGGTGCAGCTTGCCGAGGAGTTCACCTCCGAAATCGAACCTTACAAGCAGAACGACATCACGCCCGCGGCGTCGGGCGTGCATATCGACCGGATTCTGGTCGAGGTGGGCGATCCCGTGCGTCAGGGGCAGCTGATCGTGACGCTCGACCCCACGCAGTACACCCAGCAGCTCGTGCAGCTGAAGACCGTCGAGGATGACTACAACCGCCTGCTTCCGGTCTACGAGGCGGGGGGAATCTCGGCCCAGCAGATCGAGCAGGCCAAGGCCCAGCTCGACGTGCAGCGCGAAGTGGTCGCCAACCTCAAGAAGAATATCGAGGTCCATTCGCCCATTACGGGCGTCGTCACGGCCCGCAACTACGAGTCGGGCGACCTGTTCGCCGCGCAGCCTATCCTGCATATCATGCAGATCGATCCGCTGAAGGTCGTCGCCAACATTTCGGAGCAGTATTTCCGCAACGTGAAGGTCGGCATGCCCGTCGATCTGAAGGTCGATATCTTCCCCGGCGAGACCTTCCCCGGCACCGTGTCGCTGATCTATCCGGCGCTCGATCCCGCGACCCGCACGTTCAAGGTCGAGGTGAAGGTGCCCAACGCCAAGCGTACGCTGCGTCCGGGCATGTTCGCCCGCACGGGATTCAACATGGGCGAGAAAGAGGGTGTCATGGTGCCCGACGTGGCGGTCCAGAAACAGGTGGGCACCGCCGAGCGGTTCCTCTATGTCATCAAGGGTGACAGCGTCGCCGAACGCCGCCGGG
This sequence comes from Alistipes sp. HGB5, assembly GCF_000183485.2. NCBI lineage: Bacteria > Pseudomonadati > Bacteroidota > Bacteroidia > Bacteroidales > Rikenellaceae > Alistipes > Alistipes sp. HGB5. Next base: position 34,523 of record NZ_AENZ01000004.1, read on the forward strand.
TCGAGGTGGGCCGTCAGGTCGGCGACCGCGTGGACATCCTTTCGGGCGTCGCTCCGGGCGAGCGGGTTGCCGTGACGGCTTTGTCGAAGCTTTTCGACGGCGCCAAGGTCGAAGTCAAACAGAATTAAACGCCCCGACGCATATGAAAATTTACGAAAGTGCGGTCCGCAAACCGGTCTCCACGGTGCTGCTGTTCGTCGGCGTGATGGTCTTCGGACTCTTCTCGCTGATGAATCTGGCCGTGGACCAGTATCCTGAGATCGAGATTCCGCAGATTTCGGTCATTACGATGTACCCCGGCGCCAACGCCGCGGAGATCGAGACCAACATCACCCGCGTGCTGGAGGACAACCTCAATACGGTGAGCAACCTCAAGAAACTGACCTCCAAATCGCAGGACAACGTGTCGATGATTACCGTCGAGTTCGAGTACGGCTCCGACCTCAATGAGGGTGCCAACGAGATCCGCGACGTGGTGAGCCGCGTGCAGTCCATGCTGCCCGACGACATCGACTATCCGACGATCTTCAAGTTCTCGACCTCGATGATCCCCGTGATGATGATCGCCGTCACGGCCGAGGAGAGCTATCCGGCCCTTAGCAAACTGCTCGACGACAAGCTGGTCAACGTGCTGAACCGCGTGGACGGCGTGGGTGCCGTCTCCGTTATCGGTGCGCCCGAACGCGAGGTGCAGGTCAATGTCGATCCCGCCAAGCTCGACGCCTACAACCTGACGGTCGAGCAGCTGGGCCAGATCATCGCCGCCGAGAACGTCAATATTCCGAGCGGCACGATCGACATCGGCAACAACACCTTCAACATCAAGGCCGACGGCGAGTTCAAACTCAGCGACGAGCTGCGCAAGGTCGTGGTGTCGAACGCCGGGGGCCGCACGGTGATGCTCTCCGACGTGGCCGAAATCCGCGACACGCTCGAAAAATTCACCATGGACGAACGTGTGAACGGCCAGCGCGGCGTGCGCGTGATGTTCCAGAAACAGTCGGGCGCCAATACCGTGAATATCGTCCACGAAATCCAGAAGCGTCTGCCCGAAATCCAGAAGACGCTGCCCAAGGACGTGAAGATGGAGCTGATTTTCGAAGGCTCGCAGGAGATCACCGACGCCATCGGGTCGCTCTCGGAGACCATCATGTACGCCTTTATCTTCGTGGTGCTGGTGGTGATGATCTTCCTCGGACGCTGGCGGGCGACGCTTATCATCTGCATGACGATCCCCGTCTCGCTGATCTGCTCGTTCATCTACCTCTTCGCCACGGGATCGACGCTGAACATCATTTCGCTCTCGTCGCTCTCGATCGCCATCGGTATGGTCGTCGATGACGCCATCGTGGTGCTGGAGAACATTACGACCCATATCGAGCGGGGATCGAGTCCCAAGGAGGCCGCCATCTACGCCACCAACGAGGTGTGGCTGTCGGTCATCGCCACCACGCTGGTGGTCGTCGCCGTGTTCCTGCCGCTGACGATGGTGCCGGGCATGGCCGGTATCCTCTTCCGCGAGCTGGGCTGGATCGTGACGATCGTGGTCTGCGTCTCGACGACGGCGGCCATCTCGCTCACGCCGATGATGTCGGCCTACCTCCTCAAACTCGACGGAGGCGTACACGACTACAAAGGCGTCGGCATCGTCTACAAGCCGATCGACCGTGCGCTCGAATGGCTCGACGACATCTACGCCCGTTCATTGAACTGGGTGGTCCGCCACCGCCGCATCACGATCTTCTCGATGATGGGCCTTTTCGTCGTTTCGCTGGGACTGATCACCCGCGTGCCGACCGAGTTCTTCCCGCCTTCGGACAACAGCCGTATCTCGGCGATGGTCGAGCTGGAGCAGAATATCGGCGTGGAGTATACGGCGCGCATCGCCCGGCAGATCGACAGCATCATCTATGCGAAATATCCTGAGATTGTGCTGGTGTCGGCTTCGGCCGGAGCCAACTCTTCGGACAACGCCTTCGCCGCGATGCAGACCACCGGCTCGCATATCATCAACTACAACATGCGTCTGACGGATGTCGAGGGGCGCGAGCGTTCGATCTACGTCGTTTCCGACCTGCTGCGCGAAGACCTCGACCGGATTCCCGAAGTGCGTCAGTACACGGTGACGCCGGGCGGCATGTCGGGCAGCATGAGCGGCTCGGCGACGGTCAATGTCAAGGTTTTCGGCTATGATATGGACGTCACGAACGCCATCGCCAACGACCTGAAGGAGAAGATGCGCGGGATGAAGGGCGTGCGCGACGTGAAACTTTCGCGCGACGACCTGCGCCCCGAATACAACGTGGTCTTCGACCGCGACCGCCTGTCGTATTACGGGATGAACAGCGCCACTGCGTCGCAGGCCGTGAAAAACCGGATCGACGGTCTCGTGGCGTCGAAGTACCGCGAGGACGGCGACGAATACGACATCGTCGTACGCTACGGCGAGCCGTTCCGCACCTCGGTCGATGACGTGGAGAACATCACGCTTTACAACGCGCATGGCCGCCCCGTGAAACTCAAGGAGGTCGGCCGGGTGCAGGAGGAGTATGCCGCTCCGATGATCGAGCGCGAGAACCGCCAGCGCGTGATCTCGGTGCAATCGACGCTGGGCGCCGGCGTCGCGCTGGGCGACGTGGTGGCCGAGGTCGAAAAGCTGATCTCCGAATACCACATCCCCGACGGCGTGGACCTCGAAGTGGGCGGCACGGTCGAGGATCAGGGCGACGCTTTCGGCGATTTGGGCGTGCTGTTCATCCTGATCGTCATTCTGGTCTATATCGTGATGGCCACGCAGTTCGAGTCGCTGCTGTTCCCGTTCATCATCATGTTCACCATTCCGTTCGCCTTCACGGGCGTGTTCCTCGCGCTGTGGATGACCTCCACGCCACTGTCGCTCATCGCCCTGATCGGCGCCATCATGCTGGTGGGTATCGTGACCAAGAACGGTATCGTGATGGTGGACTACATGAACCTGCTGGTCGAGCGCGGTTCGGGCGTCTTCGACGCCGTGATCGCCGGCGGCAAGAGCCGTCTGCGTCCCGTGCTGATGACCTCGTTCACGACTATTCTGGGCATGCTGCCGCTGGCGATCGGTACGGGCGCAGGCTCGGAGACGTGGCAGCCGATGGGTATCGCCGTGATCGGCGGTCTGACCTGTTCGACCCTGCTGACGCTGTTTATCATTCCTGCGCTCTATTCGGTATTCGTGAACCGTTCCCAGCGCAAGGAGAAGGAGAAACTGGCCCGTCTGTCGGCCGAACATCAGGCGAGTGTGCATTAATTAAGGTAAAACGATTATGAAAGCAGTATTCTTATCCTATAATCAGGCGCTTACCGACCGTGTGAACGCCATCCTCGACGAGCAGGGCATCCGCGGCTTCACCCGCTGGGCGCTGACCGAGGGCCGCGGCTCCGTCGACGGCGAACCGCATTACGGCACGCATGCGTGGCCGTCGATGAATGCTTCGATCATGGCGATCGTCGACGACGAAAAGGTCGCGCCGCTGATGGCGGCCTTCCGTGAAATGGACGCCGCCACCAAACTGCAGGGCTCGCGGGCCTTCGTCTGGAATATCGAGCAGACCTACTGATCGCCGGGCGTTCCGCCCGCTGTCCGGAAATGCTGAAAAGCCGCAGGAAACATCCTGCGGCTTTTTTCGCTTCCGCCGCCTGTTTCCGTGCCGACGGTTTGTCCGCTTTTCTTCGGCCGACGCTCCGCCTCTTTTCTCTGGCTGACACTCCGCTCGCTTTTCCCGCTGACGCTCCGCCTGCTTTTCTCTGCCGACTGTTTGCCTGCTTTTCCCTGCCGACGCTCCGCCTGCTTTTCTCTGGCTGACGCTCCGTCCGCTTTTCTCCGGCTGACGCTCCGCCTGCTTTTCCCTGCCGACGCTCCGCCCCTCCTTGACGCTCCGTTTTTTTCATATCCGGTTTTGCGCCTTATCCGAAAGTCCGTGCGGAGAATCTTTCCGGCGCGGGTGCGCAGTCGCCATATTTTTACTATTTTTGTCTGCATGAAACTTACCTTTCTGGGAACGGGCACCTCGCAGGGGGTCCCTGTCATCGGATGCCGCTGTCGGGTCTGCACTTCGTCCGACCGGCGCGACGACCGTCTGCGCACTTCGGCCATGGTCGAGACGCAGGGCGTGCGCATCGTCATCGACGCCGGACCCGATTTCCGCTGTCAGATGCTGCGCACCGGCGTCCGCCGTATCGACGCCATTCTGCTGACGCACGAACATAAGGACCATATCGGCGGGCTGGACGACGTGCGGGCTTTCAATTTCGTCGATTACCCGCCGACGATTCACCGCATCGACCTTTATGCGGCTCCGCACACCCTCGATGTCGTGCGCAAGGATTTCGACTACGCCTTCGCGCAGGACAAGTACCGGGGCGTTCCGGAAATCGAACTGCACGAGATCGACGTTACGCGGCCTTTCAGCGTCAAAGGCGTCGAAATCCTCCCCGTTTCGGGACACCATTCGGAACGCTTTGCGGTGACGGGATTCCGCATCGGCAGGCTGGCCTACCTGACCGACTTCAAGACCATTGCGGACGCCGAAGTCGAAAAACTGACCGGTCTCGACGTGCTGGTAGTCAATGCGCTCCGTTTTGCCGAGCATTATTCGCACTTCAATGTGGCCGAGGCGCTGGAGCTGATCGCCCGTGTCTCGCCGCGCGAAGCCTACCTGACCCATATGTCCCACGACATCGGCCTGCACGCCGAGACGGAGCCGACCCTTCCGCCCCATGTGCATATGGCCTACGATACTTTGGAAATTGAAATAAACGATTGATATGAAAAACTTTAAGGATAAAGTCGTCATCGTGACGGGCGCTTCGTCGGGCATCGGCGAGGCGATGGCACGCGAATTCGCCGCGCAGGGCGCGCGGGTCGTGCTGGGTGCGCGCAGCGTGCAGAAACTGCAGCTCATCGCGGGCGAAATCCGCTCACAGGGCGGGCAGGCCGCCTACTGCGGCGTCGATGTGACGAACGTGGACGAGTGCCGCCGGCTGATCGAGACCGCCGTGAACGAGTTCGGCGGAATCGACGTGCTGGTCTGCAATGCCGGGCTTTCGATGCGTGCGATCTTCGACGACGTGGACCTCGGCGTGCTTCACCGCCTGATGGACGTCAACTTTTGGGGCACGGTCAACTGTTGCAAATTCGCGCTGCCGTATCTTCAGCAGTCGCACGGTTCCATCGTCGGCATCTCGTCCGTCGCGGGGCTGCACGGTCTTCCGGGGCGGACGGGCTATTCGGCGTCGAAATACGCCATGACGGGTTTTCTCGAAACCCTGCGCATCGAGAATCTCAAAAAGGGCCTGCACGTCATGATCGCCTGCCCCGGCTTCACGGCTTCGAACGTCCGCTTCTCGGCCCTCACGGCCGACGGGTCTGCGCAGGGCGAAACCCCGCGCAACGAGGCCAAGATGATGACTTCCGCCGAGGTCGCCCGGATCGTCGCCCGCGGCGTCCTGAAGCGCAAGCGTCTCTGCCTGATGGAGAGCGAGGGGCGCGCCACCCATTTCGTCAAGAAATTCGCGCCGGGTTTCCTCGACAGGATGTTCTATCTGGTGATGTCCAAAGAACCCGATTCGCCCTTGAAATAGCTCCGGACTCCGGCGAAAAATGGAGCGGAAATGGACCGGGCGGTTGCATGTCCGGCACGGCTGAAAGAAAAGGCGTCCTGTTTTCAGGACGCCTCTTTTGTTCGTTCGGAGTCTATTTCCCCTCCGTTGTTGTTCCCTCCGTCCCGGAGCTTCTCCGCAGCGTCCGTTCCGAAATCCGGATGCTGTATTCGTACAATCCGAACAACGGCAGCAGGACCAGAATCATGCTGAATACGTCGGGCGGGGTGATGACCGCCGAGAGAATCGCCAGCGCGACGAGGGCGTGGCGGCGGTAGCGGCGCAGGAAATCGGGGCTTACGAGACCCATGCGGGTCAGGAAATAGACCAGCAGCGGCAGCTGAAACACCACGGCGCAGGCGATCGAGACGTTGAGCACGGTCGAGAGGTAGGAGCCGACGTCGATCATGTTGGTCACCTGCTCGCTGACGCTGTACTGAGACAGGAATCCGATCGTCAGCGGCGCGATTACGAAATAGCCGAACAGCAGTCCCGCGAAAAATCCCGCCGAGACATAGAACACGAATCTCCGGCATCCGCGCAGTTCGCGCTCGGTAAGCGCCGGGCGCGCGAAGCGCCACAACTCCCACAGCAGGTAGGGAAATCCGATGCAGAAGGCCGCGACCATCGAGATTTTGAGGTGCAGGTTGAACTGTCCGGCCATCGCCGTATTGATGAGCTGCATGCGCTCGATCCCCGGCACGAATTCGATCCCTGCCAGTCCGGCCATCCATACCAGCAGCCGGTTGGTCGGAAATCCGGCCGACATAGGGCCGAACAGCACTCCGTCGATCAGCAGCCCTTTGCAGAGGAATGCGGCCACGGCCAGCGCCAGTATCGCCAGCACACCGCGCACCAAATGGGGCCGGAGCGCGTCAATGTGCTCGGCAAAGGTCATTTCGTCCGTGTCGCTGCGTTTTTGGCCGGACATGCGGGCTTATTTCTTTTCTTCGGGGGTTTCTTTCCGGGATTCCTGCGGCGCGGCCTGCTCTTTCCCGTTCTTCTCGTCGCCTGCCGCGGGATTTTCCATGGCGTCCTTGAACTCCCTGACGCCGCGGCCCATGCCGCGCATCAGTTCGGGTATTTTCTTGCCGCCGAAGAAGATGACGACGATCAGCAGGATGACCAGTATTTCCGTCAGGCCGATTTTGCCCAGAAACAGCGGGTGAATGAACATCATTGTTTTATCGGTTTTCGTTCGTTGCGGGGCGGAGTCTCCGCCTCAGCGCAAATGTAATAAGAATTTCCGAAACCTCCCTCTTCCGGTTGAAAAAAGCGGAACGCATTTGTGATGCGTCCCGCCCTGTACGGTTTGCGAAATGCGTTCCGGCTCCGAAACGCATTTACGCCGAATCTTCTCTTTGGAGTTGCCGGCCGAATCTCCGCTACAATGCGCCGGCCGAATCTCCGCCGAACCGCTCCTTTGCCGGATTGCCTTCTCCGAATGGACGTTTCGTCCGGATCTCCGCCGCAGTGCACGGGCCGAATCTCCGCTACAATGCACCCGCCCGAACCGGTTCGCCCTCCGGGGTATTCCTATTTGAAGAATATCGACGAAATTTCCTTGTAGTTGTGTACGCGCTCGATCACGTCGGCGAACATGTCGGCGATGGTCAGCACCGTGAATTTGTGCAGGTCCTTGTCGGGGTTGAGCGGAATGGTGTCCGTCACGATCACCTCCTCCAGCGCGCTGTCGTTGATGCGCTCGTAAGCCGGGCCCGAAAGCACGGGGTGGGTGATGGCGGCGCGGACGCTCTTCGCCCCGCGCGACATGAGCATGTCGGCGGCCATGCAGATCGTGCCCGCCGTGTCGATCATGTCGTCCACGATCAGGATGTTGCGGCCTTCGACCTCGCCGATGGCGGTCATTTTGCCCACGACGTTGGCCTTGGCGCGCTCCTTGTGCGAAATGATGATCGGGGTGCCGAGCAGCTTGGCGTAGGTGTTGGCGCGTTTGGCGCCGCCCATGTCGGGAGCGGCGATCGAGAGGTCCTCGATTTTCAGGCTTTCGATATAGGGAATGAAGATGCCGCTGGCATAGAGCGCATCGACCGGAACGTCGAAGAATCCCTGAATCTGGTCGGCGTGAAGGTCCATCGTCATCACGCGGTCCACGCCTGCGGCCATCAGCAGGTTGGCTACCAGTTTGGCGCCGATCGGCACGCGGGGACGGTCCTTGCGGTCCTGCCGCGCCCACCCGAAGTAGGGGATCACGGCCACGACCTTGTAGGCCGAGGCGCGGCGTGCGGCGTCGATCATCATCAACAGCTCCATCAGGTTGTCCGAGGGCGGGAACGTGGACTGGATGATGAATACCGTGCAGCCGCGGATCGACTCGTTGTAGCAGGGCTGGAATTCACCGTCGCTGAAGCGCAGGACTTCCGATTGTCCGAGCGTCGTACCGAAACTTGCCGCGATTTTCTCGGCCAGATATTCCGAGCCGCGACCTGAGAAAATTTTGATTTTGTGGATAGCCATAGAAGATGGATTTTTGATGGTGCAAATATAGGACAACGCGGCGAAAAAACGTTCCCTCCGGACGACCTTTTTTCAACAATCGGTTAAACATTCAGGCATTCGCCGATAAAACCGAGTATCTCCTCGCGTCCTGTGCCGTGCTGGCTCGACGAGACGAACATCCGGGGCAGCTCCTCCCACTGCTCCGCGAGCGCCGCCCGGTAGCGTTCGACGCTCTTTTCGCGCTGCGTTTTCGAGAGTTTGTCGGCCTTGGTGAATATCACGGCGAACGGAATGCCGTTCATGCCGAGCATTTCGATGAACTGCAGGTCGATCTTCTGGGGTTCGAGCCGGAGGTCCGCCAATACGAACAGGAAGTGCATCTTCTCGCACTTGAGCACATAGTCGGTGATGATTTTGGAGAACTCGCTGCGTTTGGTTTTCGACGTGCGGGCGTATCCGTAGCCGGGCAGATCCACCAGATACCATGCGTTGTCGATCAGGAAGTGGTTGATGAGCCGTGTCTTGCCTGGCGTTCCCGATACTTTGGCCAGCCCCTGCCGTCCGGTGAGCATGTTGATGAGCGACGACTTGCCGACGTTGCTGCGCCCGATGAAGGCGATGTCTTTCAGCGCGTCTTTGGGCACCTGCGAAATACGCTCGGAACTGCACTTGAATTCGGCTTTGTTGATCTGCATGTTGTCGGAGTTTGCGGCAAAGACAGTGCGGGCCGGGCGCCGGGCCGCTGTCTGTCTGAGCGGATGTCTGCTGCAAAGATAGCATTTTAGCATCTATATACAAATTATACCGCATGGGAAAACCGCCGGTCGTTTTCGCCGCCTTCGGCGTCGTTTGCAATTCTGACCCACCCCCAAACCCCCGCCTCAGGCAGGAGCTTAGTGCCGCGAAGCGGCAAAATAGGTGCTGACGAACGGTCGTGTAAAATGGTATATGGGGCCCCTGCTCCGGAGTCTACCAGACGAGCGACACCCACAGCGGGCAGTGGTCCGAAGCGACGGTGGTGTAATCCACCGTGCGTTCGGCGATTTTCGCCGACTGCGGCAGGCCGCGGCCCAGTATGTAGTCGATGCGTATCGAAGGACGGTCCGAGGGGAACGTAAGCTGCGCGGTGTCCGACAGCGGCCTGAATTCGCCGCCCAGCCCGCCGAGTACCTCCTCGGCGTCGTCCATGTTGAAGTCGCCCGCCAGCAGCACGGGTTTGCGGCAGGTGTCGGTGGCTTGACGGATGATCGGCAGCGATGCGCGCTGGTCTTCGGGCGAGAGCGAAAGATGCGTGACGCAGACCACATAGCCGGGAAATTCCGCCATCAGCAGCACGCGCGCCTCTTCGCGTCCCGGAAGCGGGATGCGGCGCACCGAGAGCGGCTCGGCGCGCGACAGCAGCCCGATGCCGTAACCTCCGCCGTCGTAATCAATCGCGCGGCAGAAACGGGCGTGCATGCCCGTCATCCGGCCCAGCTCTTCGGGGATGAAGCGGCCGTTCATGCGTCCCGTCACGCTGTCCACCTCCTGCAGGGCCACCACGTCGGGCGCGACCCGGCCGATGACCTCGGCGATGCGGCCGAGGTCCTGTACGTCGTCCGCTCCGCGGCCGTTTCGGATGTTGTAACTCATGAATTTCACGGCCGTGGTCTGCGTCGTGCAGGCCGCCGGCATCAGGGCGCAGAACAGAACTGCCAGTGCGACGGAAAAATATTGCTTCATGACTTTTCGGGATTTTCCGCAAAGGTAATACAACCTCCCCTGAATGGCAAATAATCCGGCCCGCCGTTGTGTCCGCCGTTGTGTCCGCCGTTGTGTCCGCCGTTGTGTCCGCCGTTGTGTCCGCCGTTGTGTCCGGCGTTGTGTCCGGCGTTGTGTCCGCCGTTGTATCCGGCGTTGTGTCCGCCGTTGTATCCGCCGATCCTGTCCGGCGTTCCCTTCCGCCGTGACCGCGGCGTGGGTTCCGGCGGCGATGGTTAATGCAGACTAAAAACCGGATATTCAGATTTTTCGGACTTTTTCCGTTGTTATTCCCGGTAATTTTTCGTACCTTTTAGCATCCGATTTGCATCTTGCATCGGAGTAAATACATCTATGCTTATGAAAACACAATTTCTGACCGTGTTCGGCGCCGCTGCGCTGGCCGTTTTTCCCGCAGAGCCGGAAGCCTGCACGCGCGCCGTCTATCTCGGTCCCGACGGCATGACCGTCACGGGACGCACCATGGACTGGCGCGAAGACCCGCTGACCAACCTCTATATCTTCCCGCGCGGCACCGCCCGCCGCGGAGCCAATACGGACGACACCGTCTTCTGGACGTCGAAATACGGCTCCCTTTCGGCCGCGGGCTACGACATCGGCATCACCGACGGCATGAACGAGGCCGGGCTGGTCGCCAACCTGCTCTTCCTGCCCGAATCGGTCTACGAGCGGCCGGGCGACACGCGGCCCGTCATGGGACTGAGCATCTGGACGCAGTACGTACTCGACAATTTCGCCACGGTGGACGAGGCGGTCGCCGAACTCTCGAAGGAGAAATTCCGCATCGACGCGCCCGACCTTCCGAACGGCGTACAGTCGCGCCTGCATCTGGCCGTCTCCGATCCTTCGGGCGACAGCGCCATCTTCGAATACATCGACGGCCGGCTGGTGATTCACCACGGCCGCCAGTATCAGGTGATGACCAATTCGCCCTTCTACGACCAGCAGCTGGCGATCCTCGACTATTGGCGGCAGATCGGCGGTCTGACGATGCTTCCCGGCACCAACCGCGCTCCGGACCGCTTCGTGCGCGCGTCGTTCTACATCAACGCCGTCGTGAAGAGTCCCGATCCGAAAATCGCCGTCCCGGCCGTGATGTCGGTCATGCGCAACGTCTCGGTGCCTTACGGCATCTCGACGCCCGACAAGCCCCACATCTCCTCGACGCGCTGGCGCACGGTCTGCGACCAGAAAAACCGGGTCTACTATTTCGAGCCGACGCTGGCCATGGAGACTTTCCGGGTCGATCTGGCGAAGATCGACTTCGGCAAGGGCACGCCCGAACGGGTGTTGAAGCTGGTCGGCGGCCGGACCTACACGGGCGACGCCACGGCCGAATTCCGCAGGAGCGACAAACCCTTCGTCTTCCTGTTCGGGGTCTGACGGGCCGGAATATCCGACCGATCCGCATGTGCCGTGCAGTTCCCTGTCCGGCGCATGCGGATTTTTGATATATTTGTCAATTCAATATACTCAACTATGATAGAAATGGATAAATATCAATACATACAATGTGCTGAGGACCTCATTACATCACGAGAACAGACGAGAGCTGGTTTCATTGAAGCTGCACGTGCTAAAAATTATAAGGCTCAACCCTATATAGAGCAGGCTAGAACCTTAAAGAGCTTATCTTCCCAAGCTGCATCTCCTTCGGATTTATTGAATATTGAAGAGATCCGCAATAGTCTATTAACCGCATCGGGACTTTCTGATAAGGCCTTTAAATATTTCACGGAAGAAGATAAAACCGAAGCTATAAGGATATTAATTTCAGAATTTCTTGCTCCGGCAGGTGAAAATTTTGTAGATGAATTGGAAAATCGTTTTTTGTTGATCAAGGGAGATTCTTTGGGCGGTTCAATGCGTAACTATGTAGGTTCTGCCGCCCAAGTGAAACTTGTTAGAAAAATATTGTCTATCCTTTCAATGCAACAAATTGCCTTTCAAATTCTTTTTAAAGATGACAAAAAGAATAATGAGTGGCAGACCTTAAGTTATGAGGATGTTTTTGAACGAGTGGATGATGTTACGGCTATTTATTGGAACATTGTGCCACAAGATAAATCTTACGATAGAGTTTTATTTTTTAATGCAACTATACCTCTTGTTAAAAATAATATAGATA
>NZ_AENZ01000003.1:0-115147 GCF_000183485.2 Alistipes sp. HGB5
ACTTGTTATCGTCACCTTTATAGATAATGGAATCCAACAAAGCAGACTTTTTAAGCTTACCTTCTTTAACAAGTCTCTGCTTCTCTTGTCGTATCTGTTCAAGTAATTCTTGGGCTGTGCCTTCTTCTGTAATCTGTGGAAGGAGTTTACCTTGAATTGCTTCTTGGAGAATAGACTTTTTTAAAACTGAACGTAATTCAGCATTGAGTTTATTAAGTTGTGATTGTTCAATATTGAACTTTTCTATTAACAACTTTAGTGATGACAATTTATCAATTATAACTTGTTGTTCATCTTTAGGTGGAATAGGAATCAGGACGTTTCTCATGCCAGACAACGGCACATTTTTAATTGTACTACCTGTAGCAACGCGTTTAGTATATTCCAAAAAATAATCAGTTTGAAGTACTATCTTGATATATTTCCTCTCAATGCCATTCAATAAGTTGAAATAACAAGCACTCTTTCCCAAAATAACATTTTCTCCTGAGTAGAAAGCGATATTACCTATAGTGCCATTTATAGAAACGAGTACGGTTGATTCATTGAGTAATCTTGAATGCTTAACAGCCTCTTCTTTTGATACTGTTTTTGTATCAGGCTTGATAAGTATTTGACCATCAAACAGGTTATTCCCATTAATAAAATAAACGCTTCCGCCTTCCGAATATTCTGGTGTCCCATGAATACCATCTCCCAATAAAGAGACAATAGATAATAATCTGCACCATTCCCAAGTAGCAGGAATTTCAAACGGAATCTCCTCGTCAATACACTTTACTTCCCTCGTAGCGAGAAACTTCTCATAATAGGAATTGTCCTCACCACGATAGATGATTGATTCGTTTTTGTCTTTCTTGATTTTCTTTTCCTTGACCAGTCGGGCTTTTTCGGCTCTGATACGTTCAAGAAGTACAGATGCCGGTTCGTCATTAGGATCTTGCGGTACAAGTTTGCCCTGTATCGCCCATTGGAGTATGCTGTTTTTTAATTGCTTTCCGTTCATTTTTTAATCCTCTGCTTGTACTCTATATGAGAAATACTTTGAGTCTATTTTTACTCCATTTTTAAGTTTGGAATCCATCTCCTTATTCATTGTTGGGAGGAAAGAAAAATAATTCTGAATAGCAGACATAATCCCTGCATTGCAACTCTTGTTTTTTACCCAATTTTGAGGAATGAAACTTCTATTATTCTGCTCGCAATTGTTTTTTTCTGCCGAAATAGCACTGTTTAAACAGTTTGCCGCAATATTAATTATGCTGTCAACAAGATTGTTTTCAGAAGCAACTTTTAAGCACTCACTCGGTGATGGTACATTTGTTTGATTGTTACATTTAGCAAAAACCATTGATATGGCAAAAAGAAGATGGTATGGAGCATAAGCCTTCATTGTTAGTAGTTCCTCTTCCAGTCCTAATGGGTTTTCCTGAGTCCATGCATCCATTATTTTTCTCATCCAAAACGATAGAGCATAAGCATCTTCAGGCAAATAGTCGTTCTTGAACAATGTATTGAAATACTTGTCAAAAATCTTAGTTTCACCATAAGATAAATTAGGTCTTTGCATGTACCAAGCTGTAAGATTCTTTCCTAAATATGATAACTCTATGCAGTACTGTTTGTCCTTGTCGGCTGGAATAATTTCACCTCTTTTGGTTGCAAAGAATCCATTAGAATATTTTGCTTCGTATGCCTTTTTGAGTTTTAATATCTGCTTACTGTTACTGCGTAAATCTCTTGCCTTTACAGCACTTTGCGTGTTTGTGTTAATGCTAATAGAATCAGCCCTGTCTCTTTGTGGAATTTCATAAAATCTGAATAGAACATAAGCATCATCACGCTTTCGTACATTCTCACTACAACTTAAAATAGTATTCAATGATTGACATCCATTTACAACATTCAATCCATAAAGTTTAAACTCACCATTGCCACATTCTTCAATTTTGTTACAAATGGCAGTGATTCCATTATGAAAAAAGAAGAAGTCACCACATTTATTCGGATCGTTTATGGTTTTCTTGATCTTTTTATTTACGGTATTGTTAATGCCTAAACTCTGTCGTACATTTTTCTGGAACAAAGACCCATCTTTAATGCCAGGGAATTTTATACATTCTTTCAGAGGCATGGCTGCAACTATTACGCTTGTCGCCCCTAATTCTGTCGTCATATATTTACCAGCTTCAAGCTTGATAGTATGGTTTAAAGTTGGATTCGTTTGTTCAATAACACAACTATAAGCATCTTTCAAACCTTGTTTATCAACTACGGAGAATTGTGTACTATAATTCAATTCAGCATCATCTTCCTCTGATAATTTGGTTTGGAATGAATGTATATCATCCATAGCCGCATCCGTAAAGATAGATGTTGTTATTAATTCAAAACATACGCAGTAAGAGTCATCTTCTAATGCTGTTGCTATTTCTGATATTTTAGTCTTTAATTTAGAATTAGCATTTTCCTGTAATTGAGCTAAGTTACTAAACTGGCTCCAAGCAGATATAACTTCTCTCACAGGAGTTGCATCAACAGATTCACCAAGGTAGTATTTCCCTTGTACAATATATATTTTTTGCTCGTCTTCATCAATATATACGGCATCAATTTGTTTATCATTGGCTCCGTCTGTGATGGCATCTTTAGCTTGTCTTTGATCCAGAAGATGTATATTCCGCATATACCACGCAACGAAACGTTGACCATCATTTGGAAAATTATTTTTATAATAATCTTGCGTAATTTCGTTTTTTATGATTTCAAGTACATTCGCCATAATTATATTCATTTATTCGTAATCTTCGCCTTGTATTCCTAACTCACCTTTGCTCATAGCATTGGCAATATCTATTTTCAGTTCTTCGTCATAATCTTTACTGGTCAAAAAGCTATTGACGATGCGTAGTAGCAAATCTTGGTCGATGTTCGATGCTGCCACATGATAAATAATAGATTCCAATGTACGCATACAGATGCAAGCGTGCCAATAGTAATTGTTTTTGTGTAAGAAGTATGTACCCACAGTCAGTGCAATACGCTTATTCCCATCATTGAAGAAATGTCCGGAACAGAATCTATACATCAGATAGGTTAGTTTGTCAGCAAAGGTCGGATAGTATAAATCATTTTGTACAAAATCCAATGTAGCACGAATACCACCTTCATCACGCACACCTTCAAAGCCACCATCACTGGCATCAATCATTTTGCCATAGATGTTTAAGGCTTCATCGTAATCTATGTAAATAAATTCCTTACTCATCTTCTGCCTGCTTTAAACGTTTGAGCACATCTTTGTTATCCGCTAAGATACGGTCAAAATCAATAGACTGATCACCGATAAATCGTTCAAACTCTTCAGGAGTAACAGCTTGCAGGTAATCTGCTATATTACCATGATACGCATCCCGGAAACTGAAATCCCTTGAAGCCATTTTAGTCCTGGCATCATTCAGATAAGGTTTCTGCATTGGATGTTCGGCAAGTTCGTTTACAATACGCTCCACTTCGTCAATGGTAAGCAACTTACCACCATTTTCTTTAAATCGTTCACTGATGGCTGCCCCCACTCCGTTTTCAAAAGAAGAGATAACCAATAGAACCTCTGAATACAACGTGTGTCGAACATTGTCCTTTGAATCCAACTTTAATACTTCTCGGTATTCTTTAGCATTCTCTTTGAATACAGCTTTATAGATAAAATCTGTAATCTGAGAATATTTGTATGTAGGATGCCCATCCACATATTGATTGATGGCAGAAGTAAGATTTTTCCGATAGTTTTCTTCTGTGATTGCGGCAGGAAGATAATTCACATCTCTACGATTAATATATTTTGTTCCTCCACCTGTCTTTTCATTGATGGTAGTAATCACAAAATCCAAGATAAGACTACGGACTTTTTTAGCTTTCTCACTCTCTGTAAGCAGCATACCTATATTCAAGAAAGAGCGGAAATTAAATAATCCGAGCTGCGTTGTTTTGCTCGCCTCATTAATAAGGTGAGCAAATTCTAACTTAAACTCTTTCAATTGTTTACCCTTACATAAAATATATCCATTATGTTTCAGCTCATCAGAATTTGATTGCAGGTAACGATCTATTGTAGATGTGTCAACTTGATAAAAGTCGGCAACCATTTTTTTTGTAAAGCGGTATTCTCCCTCAAAGAGCATTCCTTCTATATCAAGATGCTCTTGTACTTTACTGACCGCAAAACGATTGTTAAGTACATTCTGCCGTTCTATGTTTGAGATGGTCAAATCTTTCATATCACTTCACTATTATCAGTTACACGATTTTATGTCTATGCCGAGAATTTTTTGAATCTCAGAAAGGGTTTTGTCTATTTCATGGTCGAGTGCAGCACGTTTCTCAAAATACTGTTTGAGCAGTTCTGCCGGAGGGAGTATTTCTTCTTCCTCTTTCGGGAACTTGCACTGGTCGAAGTTGCAATCCAAATCAATCAACTGTTGGGCAGTGAACACACGGCTCTTTTCTCCCACTTCATCACTGATAATTTCTTTCCTGTCTTTCCACCATTCCTGAATAGGTAGGGTATGCTCCACCTTCATTGGTTTGGTCTTTGAGAAGTGCTTGTAGCCTTCCGGCATATCCAAGCGATAGAACCATGTCTCTTTGGTCTTGAATCCTTCTTTGCAGCCCTCTGCTTCTTCATTATTAAAGAAAAGAATGTTGGTTGCAATAGAGGTATATGGGGAGAATATCGAGCCCGGTAAACGGATGATGGTATGCAGATTGAACTTGCGGAGTAAATTTTCTTTAAGTGCAAGTTTTGCTCCATCCGTACCAAACAAGAAACCATCTGGGATAATCACACCGCATCTACCACCAGCTTTGAGGCGGTACATGATAAGGGCTATGAACAAATCCGCTGTTTCACTTGAACGGTACTGCATCGGGAAATTGCTTTTTACACTATCTTCTGTGCTACCACCATACGGAGGATTCATACCGATAACATCCACTTTATCGCTTTCCTTGAAATCAGTGATATTTGTTCCAAGCGAATCACAGTTAGCTATATTGGGAGCTTCAATATCATGGAGTAACAGATTTGTTATACTCAAAAGATAAGGTAGCGGTTTCCATTCTTGTCCCACGACTGCATTTTGCAGTTTTTCTCCATCTTCGGCAGAACTGACGCTCTTACTCACATAATTGAGAGCAGAGGTAAGGAAGCCGCCTGTACCACTGGTGAAGTCGCCAAAGGTCTCGCCCAATTTCGGGTCAAGCATCATCACGATAAAGTCTGTCAAAGCACGTGGAGTATAGAACTCACCTGCATTGCCTGCTGATTGCAAGTCTTTCAAGATTCCCTCATAAATATCTCCAAATGTGTGGCGATCATCAGCATCGTCAAATTCGATTTCATTTACGATGTTGACCACTTGACGCAAAAGCGTTCCATTCTTCATATACTGGTTTAAGTCAGCAAATGTTTCTTGAACAATGCTTTTGGCTCTTGGCGTATTGGCGTCTATCGGAAGATTCTTTAAAGTAGGGAACAGTTTTTCATTGACAAAAGAGAGCAATGCTTCTCCTGTTAATGCTTCACCGTCTTTTTCATCTACAGCCCATTTACGCCAACGCAAATCTTCGGGGATGATAGACTTGTAGTTCTCATCTTTATATTCCCATGTTTCTTCCTGAGTGTCATAGACTTTCAAGAAAAACATCCAAGTCATTTGCTCAATTCTCTGTGCGTCACCATTGATACCTGCGTCTTGACGCATTATATTTTGGATTCGCTTTATGATGTTGTTTACTGCCATTTTTAAGCTGATTTATAAATTTGATATTCTAGTTCTCTGATGGCTTGCTCAAAAGCAACCTTACCGCCAAATAACTTTATGATTTTTGTTGGTTTCCCTATGCTATTGAATGGCGGTATCTCCAAGATGTTCGCCTTTTCAAAGTCGAGAATACCATTCTCTGCATATTTGTCAAGAAGAGCCTCCAATACTTCACGAGCTTTACCTTCGTACTTCCCGAAGTAATTACGCTTCTTTACATTGTTTGCTCTCTCTTTCCTTGTTAATGGCGGTTGGTCAAACGCAACGTGGCATATCACATCAAAGATGTCGGCATCCTTCAATGCCGGATTAGCTTCACGTACAGCATCTATCAGAATAGCATATTCCTTCAATTCATCCATAATGGCCTGTTTGCGTTCTGCCTCCGTCCACGTTTGGATAAAATCATCCAAAGTTTGGTAATGGCGTAATAATTGCTTTTTAGCAAACGACTGAACACTTTCCGTCCTCATCGTCTTACCATCTTCTCCTAACACTGAAACGATTTCATGGGCAATGCGAATATTCTTACCACTGATAAGATATTTCTCACGAGGCTCAGATACTATTGGAGTTTCTGGAGCATCAATGATTTTGTAAGGCTTGGGCTTTTTCCCTCCTCCTTTTGGTGGTTCCGGGTCGCCATCAAATGCTGGATCTTTGAATTTTGCGGTAGCATTGCGGAAATCAAGGATTTCCAAATGCCATTTGCCCTTGTCTTTTCTAAGTCGTGTACCTCGTCCAATGATTTGCTTAAATTCAGTCATAGAACCAATTTCTTTGTCTATGACGATTAAACCACAAGTTTTGCAGTCCACTCCTGTAGATAAAAGTTCAGATGTGGTAACAATTACAGGATAAGGCTCATCCACACTAATGAAATTGTCCAGTTGTTTCTTACCTTCTTTATCCTCACCAACAATACGTGTAACATAGTAAGGCGACTTTTTACATAAATCGCTATTCATATTGATAAGCAGCGTTCGCATTTCGGCCGCTTCCTCAATATCAGAACAGAATACTATTGTCTTTGTCATACGACCAATGTCATGTAACATTTGGGTTATCCTATGTGCTACTACTTTACGCCTTAACTTGATGGCAAGATCACGACCTATATTCTGTCTTTGATATAGTTTCTGTTCAATCTCTTTACCCAATAAATCTATTTCACCTTCTTCTGGAGTCCATCCTTGTAAATCAACATTAATAAAGTCTGCTGTAACCCTATATGGAGCTAAGAAACCATCTTGAATGCCTTGAAGAAGTGAATAGGTATATACTGGTTCACCGAAATAATCCAAGTTGTTCGCTCCTTCGTCTGCTTTCGGTGTGGCTGTCATACCAATTTGGGTAGCCGAACTAAAATATTCCAACACCTTGCGCCATGCGGAATCGTCTTTTGCACTTCCCCTATGACACTCATCGACAATAATTAAATCAAAGAAATTTGGCTGCACCTCCAAGAATGGGTCTGGTTTACCCTCTTTCCCGACCAATTGGTGGTATAAAGCCATATACACTTCGTATGACGAATCAATTTTTTCCTCCCCTTCTCCAACAGAAGTTATCTTGGTCATAAACTTCTTGAAAGGCTTGAAGTCTTGCACCATTGTTTGGTCAATGAGGATATTGCGGTCTGCAAGATAAAGAATCTTTTTCTTAACCCCACTTTTATGAAGACGATGGATAATCTGGAAAGCAGTAAAAGTCTTACCAGTACCGGTAGCCATTACCACAAGTACACGTTGTTGCCCTCTTGCGATGGCCTCTACTGTGCGATCAACTGCTATACGTTGATAATATCTTGGTTCATGGCTATGGGCATCATAGTAGAAAGGAGTTTCTATTATATTGAGTTCATCCGATGTATAGTTCTTAGATGCCAGATAACGGTTGTATAGTTCTTCCTCAGTCGGAAAGTCCTCTAACTTGATTTCTGTTTCTTTCCCCGTAATAAAGTCATGTTCCAAGAATGCATCACCATTACTGGAGTAGGCAAATTTCAAGTCAAGGATTTGGGCATAATCCATAGCTTGTTGAATGCCACCTCCAACTGCATGTTTATTATCTTTAGCTTCAACTACCGCAATTGGCTTACCTTTATGGTATAATAGATAATCGGCTTTTTTCCCCTCTGCTACTGAATGTTGGTTGCCAATAACAAGCACTCGACCATCTGTGAAATAATACTCTTCACGCATATTTACACTTACCGCCCATCCTTTTTGTTGGAGTGCAGGAGTAATGAACAGAGTGCGTATCTCTTGTTCTTTGAGTTCTTTCTTGTTTACTTCCATGACAATAACTCATTTGTGGCTTGCGCTACTAACAATCAAATCTTTTACATCAATATTAAGGGCATTGGCTATATCATTAAGCGTTTTGAGGTCTGGTTGAACAGAATTACTACACCATTTACTTACGGTACAATTGGATTTCCCAATCTGTTCTGCAAGCCATTTTCCGGTTTTCTGCTGTTCTGCGAGAACTATCTTTAGTCTATTAAAATTAGCCATAGAGTAAAATGTTTTAATTGCAACGCAAAATTATATAATTTATCCGATATGGACACTACTTCCTATAATAATAATTATCAGGAAGTAGGAATTTGGCTTAAATAAGGTATTTCGATAAGATATTCTCATCAATTTCAATCTTATGTCGTCCTGTGGTTGTGCGTAGATTCTTCCTGACAGTGTCAAATGTAGAGTTGGCAAACCATTCAGAGAACGTAGCCATTACAAATGAGGTAGTCATATCTCTGCCTATATTATATTGAAAAGCGATATTCCAAGCAAAGTTCTTCAGCGAGATTTGGGTGAGCGAGCTGTGCTTCTTGATATGAACCTCAGTCATGGAAAACACTTGATGGTTTGTCACGAAATAGCGGACAGATTCGCAAATTTGGAAAATCTCGGTTTCGTTCAAGTCAAAACGCTTAAAAGTTTCCCGTGTGTATCTTAGGATGGCATTTAGTTTTTTGTTTTCCTCTTCTTCTTTTCGCTGCTGGTATTGCTGGTGCTCACGTTGGTATTCATAGTGAAATAACTCCATTCGTTTCTTCTGAACTTCGACACAATCTTTTGCAGATGGAGGCAAGACAACTGATGATGAAGTATCAGTCTTTTCATTGGCTAACGCAAAGTGTGATGACGGGATTGCTTCTATAATATATCTTGCCACAATAATGCAAAGATGATACAGGAGTTTTAGGATGATATATCCGGTAGCCATAACAAATGGCAGTAAACTCATTCGTATGCCAAGCATATTGCATACTTGAAATGCAATCATTGAAGCCAGTAGCACAGCCATAACTTCGATAGTTAGTGAATGGAGTATATGTTGTTTTTGCTTCATACCTATTGTTATTTATTTCTTGATGCAAAGGTACGATAGATTTTCATAAAAAACGATAGATAAATCGTAGGTGCATTTTTGCAATCATATAGTAATCAATGCTTTTTGAAAATAAAAGCATAACAAGAGAAAATATCCAAGTCTATTTGAAAACAAGAGAAAACAGAAATTACACAAAAGAGATGTAGTTAAACTAAGTTAAAGTTCTTCTTGGGCGTTCTTTTCTGTTCTATATAGGCTGAGATATTGAGTAATCGAAGTAAAGCAATCATATTTGTACCAAGTAGTGCGTAAATGATTTATATTCAATAGTTATTATCTTTGAGGAAGGAAACCTAATTTTCGCAGCTCTCCGCGCAGGCGTTCGACCACGGCGGGGTGTTCGGCGGCGAGGTTGCGCCATTTTCGCATAACGAATCAAATTTAATCAATTTTCAGGATAATCGGGAGCGTAAAGCAACGTTTCCTCGCAAGGTGGGCAGATTTCTGCTTGAAAAGTTATGTATTAATATGAAATTCGACAATAATGCTTACAATCCGTAAGTTTAGCACCGGTAAAAACGACTGCATCGGCACAAAATTTCCCGTTTCAGCCTAATTAAACCTCCGAAAAGGCCTTTCAGACCGCTTTCAAGGCGTCTCGTTCCCTGCAAAGCGGGATTAACAAAATTAAAGAAATTGTTATCTTTTCTCAATTTCGGGGGTGAAAAGCCCTCCTTCGGCAAATATTTCGACATTTTTTTACGGTTTCCTAAAACCGGACGACAAAAGGAGGTCATTTCTTAAAATATATCAAAAACAAACGCCCGTTTTCCGCTTCCGTCCCTTCCGATTCGCCGAACCGTCAACCCGGAATCCGACCGCGCACCGCTCAGATAATGATAAAATTTCAAAATAAGCAAACTCATTTCTACATTTTTGTAAAAATATTTTGAATATTATCCAACCCGATCGCAACAAATCGAAATAAAACATTAAGTTATTAATTAAGAATCGAATAGACCGCTGAAACACACCGAACAGAGCACCGAAACAGCCCTTTTCAGGCACTCCGGCTTACATTTCATCCATTTTGAATATTTGGCAAATTCATTTTAATTATTTTTCTTTGCCGCGTAAGAAAGTATCATCCACTTATGCAAAAAACGAAACTTCTACTCAACATTCTTGCACTTTTCCTATGCATCCTGCCGGCCGTATCTATGGCTCAGGGGGGGGGAAACGTGACCGTCAGTGGCATCGTCACTTCGGCGGATGACAAGCAACCCCTGATCGGGGTCAACGTGATTTCCGGAGCCACGAGCGGAGTGAGCACACTCGCCGACGGCACCTACCGGATAACCGTTTCGGCGGGGACCACCCTCACCTTCCAGTACATCGGTTACAAACCGTTCGAATTCACGGTTCCCGCAGGCCGAAGCTCCGTTACCTGCGACGTCGCGCTGCAAGGCGATTCGCAGACGCTCGACGACGTGGTGGTGATCGCCTACGGCGTCCGCAAAAAGGGCACCATCGCAGGCTCGGTATCGACCGTCAAGGCCGAGAAGATCGAGGACACCCCGGCGGCGGCCTTCGATCAGGCCCTTCAGGGTCAGGTTCCGGGTCTGACGGTACTTTCCGACTCCGGTGAGCCGAGCGAGGCCGCAGCCATGGCCATCCGAGGCACCAACTCGATCAACTCCGGCACCGCGCCGCTCTACATTCTGGACGGCGTCGCCATTTCGAGCAGGGACTTCAACACCATCAATCCCTCCGACATCGAGAGCCTTTCGGTCCTCAAAGACGCTTCGTCCACCTCCATATACGGTGCGCGCGCGGCCAACGGCGTGATCGTCATCACCACCAAGCGCGGCCGCATGGCCGACCGCGCGAAGATCAACTACCGCATGCAACTCGGTTTTTCGCAGATCGCCTACGGCAACTGGGACCTGATGAACACTTCGGAGCGCATCCAGTATGAGAAAGAGCTGGGGCTGACCGACGGCAAGAACTACAACGTGCTGGCCAAGACCGACGTCAACTGGCTCGACGAGGTGTTCAGCAACGCCGCGCTGCTCCAGAACTACGAGCTTTCCGTCTCAGGAGCCAGCGAAAAGACCAACTACTACGTTTCGGGCGGCTACTACAGTCAGGACGGTACGGCCGTGGGTTCGTCGTTCGAACGCTACTCGATCCGCGC
This sequence comes from Alistipes sp. HGB5, assembly GCF_000183485.2. Classification (NCBI taxonomy): domain Bacteria; kingdom Pseudomonadati; phylum Bacteroidota; class Bacteroidia; order Bacteroidales; family Rikenellaceae; genus Alistipes; species Alistipes sp. HGB5. The sequence goes on from NZ_AENZ01000003.1 coordinate 11,365, forward strand.
CAACGTCGAGCAGCGGGCCGCCAAGTGGCTCAAACTCGGCACCAACACGATGATGAACTACCAGACCATCGAGAAGGCCGACGACGGGGAATACACCCTGACCACACCGATTTCGGCCGCACGCTTCATGCTTCCCTACTGGAACCCGCACCGCGCCGGCGGTTCGCTGGCGTCGGTGAACGACGGTTCGTGGAAGGGCGAGGGGCAGAACCCGCTCGAATGGCTCAAGAACAACCCCGTAGACTACAAGAAGTACAAGATCATATCCACGGTCTTCGCCGAGGCGACCCCGATCGAAGGGCTTACGCTCCGTTCGCAGTTCGGCGTCGATTATTCGCACTCGACGGGCCGCGGCATCTCCTATCCGAGCTACGCCCCCAACCTCGGTTCGGGTACCGTACAGCGCAACTCCTCCGACGGAATGAGCCTTTCGGTCACCAATACGATCACCTACCGGTTCGACATCGACAACAAGCACATGTTCACCTTCCTCGCGGGGCAGGAGGGACTCGACTACCGGTACGAGGCCTTCTCCTTGCAGACCAAGGACCAGAACAACGACAAACTGGTGAACATCTCGTCGAGTCCGCGCGCCACCCGCTGGAGCGACACCACCGACGACAACTACGCCTATCTGTCGTTCTTCGGACGCGCCGAGTACAGCTATTCGGACCGTTACTACGCCGACTTCTCGCTGCGTACCGACGGCTCCTCGCGCTTCGGCGCCTCGAACCGCTGGGCCGGCTTCTGGTCGGTGGGCTTCATGTGGAACCTGCGCAACGAGAAATTCATGGAGAACTCCCGCCGCTGGCTGACGCTGGCGCAGATCGCCGTCAGCACCGGTACGTCGGGCAACTCGGAGATTCCCAACTACGAACACCTCGCGCTGGTGACCGGCGGCCAGAACTATTTCGGCAACGCCGGCATCGCCCCCACCCAGCCGGGCAACGAGGAGCTGAGCTGGGAGAAGCTCTGGACGACCAACGTGGCCCTGCATCTGGGCTTCTGGAACCGGCTCAATCTGGACGTCGAACTCTACAACAAGAAGACGACCGACATGCTGATGGAGGTTCCCGAATCCTATGCCGACAAAGGCTACGGCTACCACTGGAGCAACGTGGGCGGCATGGTCAACCGCGGCGTCGAGCTGAGCCTGTCGGGCGCCGTCGTCGCAAGCAAGGACTTCCTGTGGAGCGTGAACGCCAACGTATCCTACAACAAGAACAAGATCACCGAACTCTATAACGGCGTCACGGAGTACGAAATGTCCAGCACCAACACCAAGCTGGTCGTGGGACACCCCGTGGGCGAATTCTACATCAACCGCTTCGCCGGCGTCAATCCCGCCAACGGCGACGCCCTGTGGTACACCAAGCAGGGCGAGCTGACCACCGAACTCCGCGACGAGGACAAGGTGCTGACCGGCAAGAGCTTCTTCGCCCCGTGGCAGGGCGGCTTCGGCACGACGCTGACATGGAAGGGGCTTTCGCTCTCGGCGCAGTTCGCATGGGTGGCCGACCGCTGGATGATCAACAACGACCGCTATTTCGACGAGTCGAACGGCCGCTTCGTCTCCTTCAACCAGTCGAAACGCCTGCTCAACCGCTGGAAGAAACCGGGCGACATCACCGACATTCCGCGCCACGGCGTCTACACCGAGTTCGACGACCGCCTGCTGGAGGACGCTTCGTTCCTGCGTCTGAAGAACCTCATGCTCAGCTACACCTTCCCGCAGGAGTGGCTGCGCAAGACCCGGTTCATCGGAGGCGCCCGGATTTACGCACAGGCCCAGAACCTGTTTACGTTCACCAAATTCACGGGACTCGACCCTGAGGGTAACTCCAACATGTACCAAGCGCAGTATCCTATGGCCCGGCAATTCACCTTCGGACTCGACTTAACATTCTAAAACGGGACTATGAACATGTTACGCAATATAAAATTCCGACTTTCCGCCCTTGCGGTGCTTCTCCTCGCCACTTCGTGTCTGGACAAATACCCCGAATCCGCCATCCCCGAAAAGGATGCCATGAAGACCTTCGCGGATGCCGAGCAGACCCTCACGGGCATCTACGCCACCTTCAAGAGCAGCTCGCTTTTCAGCGGACGGCTCACGCTGCTGCCCGACATTCAGGCCGACCTCGTCTATGCCGTCGAGGGCAACAGCAACCAGTTCGGCAACTTCTGGCGCTGGGACGTCCGCCCGACCGACCTCGACCTCGAAGGCGTTTACGCCGACCTCTACACCGTCATCAGCCGCTGCAACTTCTTCCTCGAACGCATCGACGAAGTGATGCGGAACGAAATCAGCGACGACAACCTCGAAGACCTCGAAGAATACACCGGCGAGGTCTACGCCATCCGCGCGCTCTGCTATTCGGAGCTGCTCAAGAATTACTGCAAGGCCTACGACCCCGCCACCGCGCAATCGGAGCTGGGCGTGGTCATCCGCACCAAATACTCCACGCCGGAGCCGATCCGCCGCGCGTCGCTGTACGACTCCTATAAGTTCGTGCTCGACGATCTGGCGGAGGCCGAGAAGCGTCTCGACAAGGAGGAGGACGCCTACAGCAACGAGTACATCACCTCGGCGGCCGCTCAGGCGCTGCACGCCCGCGTGGCCCTCTACATGCAGGACTGGGATACCGCCATCGAATACGCGAGCATCCTGATCGACGACAAGAAGAACACCTTCAAGCTGGCCGACGCCAAAACCAAATACAACGCCGACTACACCTTCTTCGACTACATGTGGGCCTACGACCTGAGCTACGAGATCATCTGGCGCATCGGCTTCACGGAGACATCCTACGGCAGTCCCCTCGGAACGGTGTTCCTGAACTTCACCAAGGACCTCACCTACTACTATCCCGACTACGTGCCGGCCACCGCGGCGCTGAACCTGTACGACGCCGCCGACCTGCGCTATTCGGGTTACTTCGCCGGCAAGGAGCAGGGGCTGACGATCGGCTACACCAACGGACTGGACTGGCCGATGCTGGTGAAATACTACGGCAACCGCAACTTCACCAGCAAGCTGATCTTCCACGTTTCGATGCCCAAGCCGTTCCGGCTGGCCGAGCAGTACCTGATCCGCGCCGAAGCCTACTGCCGCAAGAACGACTTCACGAAGGCCGGCAACGACCTCACGGCGCTGCGCAAGATGCGCTACGCTTCGGGCGGCACGCTGAACGTCTCGAAAAACAACTGGCTGCAGACCATCTCCGACGAGCGCGTGCGCGAACTCTACATGGAGGGTTTCCGCCTGCACGACCTCAAGCGCTGGGGCAAGGAGTACGCCGACCTGAACGGCGGCTACAGCATCCGCCGCACGCCGCAGTCGTGCTCGCAGCCCGAAGGCAGCTCGCTCAAGATCACTCCGGACAATCCGCTCTTCGTATGGCCGATTCCCCAGCACGAACTGGAGTCTCCCGGCTCGGAGATTCTGCCCAACGAAAGCAACCGATAGCAACAACGAACAGACCATAAACAATGAAACAAATTATCACGGTTTTATTTGCAACGGGACTCCTCGCCGCCCTCTTCACCGGCTGCAAGGAGGAGTACAAGACCTATTCGGACCGGGAGTTCGTCATGTTCGCCGACACTGCGGCGACCTACATGGTGCTTCAGGACAAGGAATACTTCTCGGTTCCCGTCACCTCGACCGTCGCGTGCGATTACGACCGCACGTTCGGCGTGGAGATCATCGACAAGGGCAGCAACGCCATCGAAGGGCTGCACTACGCCCTGCGTTCGAACACCATCACCATAAAGGCCGGCCAGCGCGCCGCCAACGTAGAGGTGCGCGGCCTGTACGACAACATCGAGCCGACCGACTCGCTGGGCTTCATCCTCAAGCTGGTCATGCCCGAACAGGTCAACTGGAATCTGTACCACGACCGGACCAAGGTCGTGATGATGAAGAGCTGCCCGTACGACGTCAACGACTTCACGGGCTGGTGCGTCGTGACCTCGCTCTTCCTCAACCAGTATCCCGGCATTGAGAACACTTCGCTCCAGCGGCTCATCCGCACCGAGAAGCACCCCACCGAGGAGAACATGATCATCCTTCACGACTGGCTCTTTTCGGGTTACGACGTGACGATCCGCCTCGACCCGGCCGATCCGGCCGAACCGCTGGTGACCATGGACAAGAACCAGATACTCGCAGACGAAGGCTCGGTCTTCGGACAGATCCTCGGCGACAACAAGATTCTGGTCACCAACAGCCCGCTCTACGACTCCTACTTCAATTCGTGTCAGAAATACGTCACGCTCTGGATCAAGGTCCACGTCGAGAACATGGGCGAGAACGTCGGTCTGGTGGGCCACTTCTACAACATCATCGAGTGGGTCAGCGACGAAGAGGCCGACCGGCTCCAGCGTGAAGAGGGCATGAAACCGGGCGGAGTCATCACGCCGCACGCGCGCTAAATCCATTAAAGCAGAAAAAGACAAGAGATATGAAAAGGCACTATTTACACTTGGTGATGTCACTGCTCGCGGGAGCATGTCTGGCGGCCGCTTCGTGTTCCGATTCGGACAAGGAGATCAAGGCTCCCAGCCCCAACTTCCCCGAAGCGGTCTCCCCGACCATCGGAGCCGGAGAGACCTTCACGATCGAAATCGACCCCAATCAGGATTGGGAGGCAAGCGTCCCGACCGCGACGGCCGCATGGTTCTGGATCGAGGACGGAACGCAGAAGGTCTGGACCCTGCGCGGCGGCGCGGGCCCGGCCCGGATCGTCATCGCCGCCGCCGAACTGGAAGAGTTCGACGACAACCGCGTCTGCGAGGTGACCCTGACCATGGGCGGCCAGAGCAAGGTCATCGCCACGATCACGCGCGGCACGCTCGACCGCGGCTTCACGCTCCGCACCTGTCAGCTGGACGACTACGGCGACTTCATCTACAACCCCAACAGCACCGAAACCGGGCTTACCTACCTCTACGGCACCGAACCGGCCGAAAACGTCGCCCTGACGTGGCCCGAAGGCCGCACCGGATTTTCGATGCCGGTACTCGTGGAGGCCAACTTCGAATGGGTGCTCGGCAAACTGCCGGAGTGGCTTGAGGTCCCGGCCAAGACCATCGGCGAACCGGGCGCGCAGCTCGAACTGCGCCTGCAAGGCGACGCTTCGCGCTACCCGCTCGACGGAGCCGAGGAGACGCTGGTATTCACCGACAAGAACAACTCCGGAGTGAGCTACGAGATTCCGATCTCGATTCCGGCCTGCCGCGACATCTTCTCCGTCAGCGGCATGAGCGCCGAGACCAAATTCAACACCAAGGCCGAATATTTCAACAGCATGAACGGCGACTGGGTTCCGGGCAGCGCGATGGGCAGCGTCCAGAGCATCGACGGCGCGAAGTTCTTCCTCTTCGCGGAGGTCACGCAGCAGTGGGGCGCCCCCTACCTGAGCGCCGAAGCCGAAGACCTCGCATGGATCCTGCTGACCGAGGAGCCGTGGGACAGCACGCCCGGCAGCGACGTCGTACAGTCGCGCCAGTTCACCGTGGGCGTGACCGAGAACGGCGGCAAAGCTCGCAAGGCATACCTGCTGGCGCTGCCCGCAGCGGTCGCCGAAACGATCTCCGACCCCTATCAGCTCATCGACGCGGAGATCCGCGACGAATACAGACAATATCTCGTCACCACCATCAATCAAGAGGCCAATCCCGGCTCCATCTCGGCGAACAACCCCGCAGGCATGACCGAAATCGGCGCCGCCTTCGAGAAGCTGCCGGCCGACGACTGGTACATCGGCGAATTCGGCGTCAGGGACGGCTACAAGCTCATCTATACGAAGGAGTGGTCGAACGATCCCGAATCGACGCTGACCGTGGACCGCGAATATACCGGCGTCGCCTTCTTCGACTACGACCTGCAGCCCATGAGCGGCGAGGAGAGCTGGCTCACGGTACGCAAGACCGCGGAGGGCATCATCGTCGACATGGACCCCGCCAAGGACAAGTGCGGCGGCAGCTCGATGACGAACGAGGGCATCGCCCACATCGGTTTCGCCGTCTTCACCGACGCCGACGGCCGGTTTGCGCTCATCCAGTGCATCTACGACGAGAATTACCCGATCGGCGGTGGCGGCGAGGGCTTCGAAGTGAAGTTCGCCATGCCTGATCTGGTGAGCGGCGCGACGCTGGTCGAGATCACGAAGGAGAACTACAAAACGGTCGCAGGCGGCAACACGGACCTGCTCGCCTCGTTCGCCGAGAACCTCGGCATGGGAGTTCCGCAGTACATGCTGACCTACACCTCGGCCGAACCTTCGAACGCCGTACTGAAAGTCTCGCCCTACCAGCAGATCATGCTCATGCCGATGTCGGGCGCCGAGTGGCTCGACTACGAACCCCTCTCCGACACGCAGATTCAGGTCTCCATGGCCAAACCCGAAGCGGAGCAGGCTCCCTACGGCATGCTGCAGTTCTTGGACGGCAGCTGGAACATGAAATGCATCGTTTACTGTATGCCCGCGTTCTAAACACCACCCACACGACAGGTCCCCGTTCGAAGGGGCGGGGACCCGTTCTATACGACTACAATTTATGGAGAATATACAGAACAGGTTTTTAGATATGAAACTTTTAAAAATTTTCGTAGCGGCGATTCTCGCACTGGCAGCGGCCCTCACCGGCGGATGTTCCGACGACGACGGCATCGACAACCGCGATCTCGACTACGGATACGTCCAGTTCAAACTCTACAAGGAGGCGTCCTACGACGCCGTCAGCCGGGCGCAGAAACCCCAGCTCGACTACCTTTACGAAGCCGCCAAGGTGCAGGTGTCGCTCGGCTGCAACGGCACGACCGTCACCCAGACGCTGACGCTCTCGGCCTCCGACAAGGAGAGCGCCGAGTTCGGCTTGCGCAGCGAGAAGCTGCGGCTGCTGACGGGACAGTACCAGATCATCACCTTCTCGCTCTACAACGCGAACGACGAGCTGATATACAACGGCATGCCCCTCGACGACCGGCTCGTCGTCGAAGCCGGCGGCCTGCAGGTCCACGACCTGACGGTCGATGTCGAACCGCGCGGAAAAGTGCGCTTCACCATCCGCAAGGACCTTTCGGACTTCACCGAGACGCCCGTCATCCGTGCGGCAAACAGACAGTATACGTTCGACGAGATCGCTTTCATCAGCCTCACCGTAAAACAGGGCGAGACCAACGAACAGACGACCTTCAAGATGCTGCCCACGAAGTTCTCGATCCATTTCGACGAGGACGACGACACGTTCGGCTACCAGACCTCGTCGCTCGAATGCGACACGCTGCTTTCGCTCAAGGCCGGCAGCTACAAAATGATGCGGTACGAGACCTACGACAAGAACAAGCTGCTGCTGGAGACCAACAAGCGGCCCAAGAACCTCGACTTCGTCATCGAGGACAACAAGACCACCGAAACGAAGGTCGGCGTCACGCTTTACGAGGCCGACGAGTATATCCGCGACTACTACGCGCTGTACGAAATCTGGAAGGCGCTCGACGGCCCCAACTGGTATTTCTCCGGCGAAAACTACCCCGAAGGCACCAACTGGGACTTCAACAAGGACCCCGACCTGTGGGGCATCCAGCCCGGCGTGGAGGTACACTCCAACGGCCGCGTGGCGAAGATCACGCTCAGCGACTTCGGATTCCGGGGCCACCTGCCCGCGGCCATCGGCCAGCTCACGCAGCTGATCGAGCTTTATCTGGGTTCGCACAAAGACGCCAACCTGCTCGAATACGATCCCTCGATCGCGCCCGACAAGAGCCTGAGCGAGCGGAAGCGCACCCGCATGGAGCGCAACAAGGAGTTCCTCCGCCTGATCCACACGCCGACGCAGACCTCCGAGCCGATCGCCCGTGCGCTCAAGGAGCACAACCTGACCATTCCGGGCATCTCGCTCTACGAGGAGAACTATACCGAGGACGAGATCATCGACCGCAAAACCGGACTTCAGAAGCGTATCCGCCCCTATGACGTGGTGCACGGCAAGCTGACCAACGGCCTCAAATCGATCGACCCGGCCATCGGCAAGCTCGAAAACCTCGAATACCTGTTCGTCGCCAACGGCGAGCTGGAGACGCTGCCCGACGAGCTGGCAAACCTCAAGTCGCTGACCGACGTCGAGGTGTACAACTGCCCCAAGATGACGCAGTTCCCGATGGTGCTCGCCAAGCTCCCGGAGATGATCTCGCTCAACATTTCCAACAACTCGCAGTGGTCGGCCGAGGAGGTCTACAAGGGTCTGAACGCCATCGCCAACGGCCCTGCGAAGGAGAAGCTACAGATTCTCTACGTCCGCGACAACAATCTCCGGGAAGTGCCGGAATCGTTCCGGAACCTCAAGAAGATCGGCCTGCTGGACTTGGCCCAAAACCAGATCGGGACCATCCATCCGTTCGGAAAAGAAGTGGCTCCCGCGCAGCTCTACCTCGACAACAACAAACTCACGTCGCTGCCCGCCGACGGGAACGGCCTTTTCTGCACCATGGACGACGTCGAGACCTTCTCGGCGACCTACAACAAATTCACGAAGTTCCCCAACATCTTCTCGGCCAAGAGCAAGTTCACCATCAAATCGGTCGATTTCTCCTACAACGAGATTGACGGCTTCGAAGGCGAAGAGGACGGCACGTTCAAGGGCCTGAACATCGAACAGCTCTCGCTCGCGGCGAACAAGTTCACGAAGTTCCCCAAATGTCTCGGCACGACGGGATCGCTCGTCGCATACATCATCCTGCGCGGCAACATGATCGACGAAATCCCCGAAGGGTCGTTCTCCGGCAAATACTCGACTTCGATGACCTCGCTCGATCTGACCTACAACAAGCTCAGCAAGCTGCCGAAGGATTTCACGGCCGAGCAGCTGCCTTACCTCTACGGGCTGGACGTCTCGTACAACGCCTTCGACAAGTTCCCGTGGTCGCCGCTCAACTGCGCGGGCCTGACGGTCTACGCCATCCGCGGCCAGCGCGACGCTCAGGGCAACCGCTGCCTGCGCGAATGGCCCACGGGACTCTACCAGCACACCGGCCTGCGCGGATTCTACATCGGCTCGAACGACCTGCGTAAGATCGACGACACGATCTCCCACCTGATCTACCACCTCGACATCAGCGATAACCCCAACATCACGTTCGATGCCTCGGCGATCTGCTACTACTGGCAGCAGGGCGCCTACAACCTGATTTACGACAAGACCCAGAATATCCTGAACTGCGATAAAATGCTCGAATAACCACTAAGGAGAAATGACAATGAAAATAACGAATTACATACCGGTTATCCTCTGCTCGATCGCATTGTGCGGCTGCTCCGACGCCGCCAAGACCGTCGGATTCGGCACCGACAGCGACGCCATCGAAGCCCCCGCCACGGGAGGAACCCACACCGTCAGGGTGTCGGCGGAGAAAGAGTGGGTCGCCACCACCGACGAACCGTGGATCACCGTCTCGCCCGCCAACGGCCGCGGCACGACCGAATGCCGCGTACTCATCGACTCGGCCCTGACCGACCAGCCCCGCCGCGGCGTAATCCGCATCATGGAGCAGAACACTTGGGTCAAAAAGGAGATCGCCGTCTCGCAGAAAGGCTTCGACTACCTCATCGGCATCGACGACAAGGAGGTCACCGTCGCCAACTACGCGGCGTACGGCATGCGCCACTTCGACGTCAAGATAAAGACCAACGTGGATTTCTACGTCAAGGTTCCCGAATCGGCCGAAAACTGGCTCAAGTTCGAGAAGCCGGCGGTCGAATTCGACCGCGGCATCCGCCCGCGCGAAGTGACCGTGCGCTTCAACTGGAACATCAATTCGCAGCCCAACCCCCGCATCGCCGACGTCACCTTCACCTCCAAAAAGGAGGTCGAACTCGCACGGCACGACAACCTCGTGGTCACGCAACAGGCCGCCGAACCGATCGAGGAGAACACCCGCGGCGGCGACTCGATCGCCCTGCTGGCCATCGCCCGTACGCTCGAAACCATCGCAAGCTGGGAAAACGGCGAACGCATGGACAACTGGGACAACGTGATCCTCTGGGAAGAGGGCATGGAGGGGTACACGCCCGAAAAGAAGGGCCGCGTGAAATACGCCCGGTTCTTCATGTTCAACACCAAAGAGGAGCTGCCTTTCGAGGTGCAGTACCTGACGGCCGCCGACGAGCTGAGCTTCTACAGCAACGTCAACGCCTTCCTCAAGGACCTCACCACCGGCGAGTACATCACCAAGCTCACGCAGCTGCGCCGGCTCACCATCTCGGCCTACGGTCTGGTATCGCTGGACAAGAACTTCACGGCGCTCAAGAATCTCGAATACCTCGACCTGAGCAGCAACAACTTCCAGAAGGTTCCCGAAGAGATCAACCCGACGAACTTCCCGAAGCTCCGGACGCTGAACATGGGCGCCAACACGCGCAAGAACATCTATGACCTGAGCAACACCATCGAAACCAACTACGGCGGCCTTGTCGAAGAACAGGGATTCCCGCGCCGCCTGATCGAATGGGACCTCGACACGCTGTTGCTTTCGGTCAACTACCTGCAGGGACCGCTGCCCAAGATGGACGACTGGGAAAAATACACCGAACAGGACATCATTGACGCCGACACGCTGCCCCGCGCGCTGATCGGCACCCCGAAGGTGATGCCGCACACCAAGCGGTTCGCCATCAACCTCAACCGCCTGACCGGCGAACTGCCCGACTGGCTGCTCTACCACCCGGCGCTCGACTGGTGGGTGCCCAGCGTGCTGGTGTTCACGCAGGAGGGCAAGGATGCGACCGGCACGCTGGCAGGATTCACCAACGAACCCGCCAACATGAACTACTACTACGAATTCTACGAGGGATACAAGAAAGATCCCGGCACGGAAGAAGAAGAGGAGGAGACGACCAAATAATTATGACGATGAAAAACTATCTATACGGCATTCTTGCCACCGCTTTACTGGCATTTACCGCATGTACCAAAGAGGAGCTGTCCGCCCCGGAGCCGGCTCCGGGCCCGGACGTCCCGGCCGAATACCAATCGGGGGAGGTGCTGGTGAAATTCGCACCTTACGTAAGCGACATACTCGACCGGGCGGGCATCACCCGCAGCGGCGGCCCCGCGACCCGTTCGGGCATTCTCTCCGTCGATGAGATTCTGGACATCGTCGGCGGTTATGAGATCGAGCGCGTCTTCCCCGTGGACCCGCGCAACGAGGAGCGCACCCGCGAATCGGAACTGCACCTGTGGTACGTGGTCCGCTTCGGCGAGGAGTTCACCGCCGCCGAGGTCGCCGAGAAACTCTCGGCGCTGGGCGAAGTGCAGCACGTCAGCTTCAACCGCACCATCCACCGCGCCTACAACGCCGGGAAAAAGGCGATGCCCCTCTCCCGCAAGACGCTCGAAGCCATCCAGCACCAGCGCGCGACCCGGACGGGCGAAGCCTCGGCCTATCCCTTCGACGACCTGCTGCTTCCGCAGCAGTGGCACCTCGTGAACCGCGGCAACATGTTCGGCGGGAAATCCATCGTGGACGCCGACGTGCAGTGCGAGCAGGCGTGGGAACTCTCGACGGGCGACGAGTCGATCGTCGTGGCCGTCCTCGACGAGGGCGTGATGATCGAGCACCCCGACCTGAAGAACAACATGTGGGTCAACGAGAACGAAATCTACCGCTCGCACGAGGATAACGACGGCAACGGCTATCAGGGCGACGTCTACGGCTACAACTTCGTCAAGAACACGGGCGTCATCTCGTGGGACGACGTCAACGACACCGGCCACGGCACGCATGTGGCGGGCGTAATCGCCGCGCAGAACGACAACGGCATCGGCATCAGCTCGATCGCCGGCGGCCGGGGCAGCATCCCCGGCGCGAAGATCATGTCGTGCCAGATTTTTTCGGGCAGCACGGCCAGCAACGCGCTGGCCACGGTCAAGGCGATCAAATACGCCGCCGACAACGGCGCCGTGATCCTGCAGTGCAGCTGGGGCTACGTTTCGGGATTGGCCAACAGCTACGAATGGGGCGAGCCGGGCTTCAAGACACAGGAAGAGTGGGAGAAAAGCATGCCGCTCGAAAAGGAGGCGCTGGAGTACTTCATACATAACGCAGGCTCGCCCAACGGTCCGATCGAGGGAGGTCTGGCGATCTTCGCCGGCGGCAACGAAAACGCCCCCATGGCCGGATTCCCCGGCGCCGCAGACTACTGCATCTCGGTCTCCGCGACGGCCGCCGACTACACCCCCGCCGTCTATACCAATTACGGTCCGGGCGTCACGATAGCGGCTCCGGGCGGCGATCAGGACTACTATTACGAATACTTCGACGACGACCACAAGCGCGGCGAGATCGGCACCGTCCTCTCGACGCTGCCCTACAACGTCAGCGAAAGCGGCTACGGATACATGGAGGGCACCTCGATGGCCTGCCCCCACGTTTCGGGCGTCGCGGCGCTGGGACTGTCGTACGCGGCAAAACTGCGCCGCCACTTCACGGCCGACGAATTCAAGGCCCTGCTTTATGAGACCGCGACGCCGATCGACGACTACATGAGCGGCATGAAATTCTACTACCGCTACGTGGCCGACGTGGGTCTGAACCAGCCCATGCAGCTCAACAAATCCAACTACCGCGGACAGATGGGCGTCGGTCAGGCGAACGCCGCCAAACTGCTCAACGCCGTTGCCGGCAACGGCACGCAGGTGTCGTTCCCCAACCTCTACATCAACCTCGGCGGCGAAGTGACGGCCATCCCGGCCAACTATTTCCTCGGCGGCGAGACGATGACCTATACGGTCTCGATCTCCGACACGACGGTCGCAACGGCCTCCATCGAGGGCAGGAAACTGACGGTCAAGGGACTCAAGAGCGGCACGACCAAGGCCAGCATCACGTCGAGCGGCAACGAGACGCACACCTTCAACATCACGGTGCGCAAGGTCGCGAACGGCAACGGCTGGCTCTAAACCCGCAACGATGCGCAACACAGCGACGATAACACGCATGCTTCTCTGCTGCGGAGCGTTATGGGCGGCTCTCGCCGCCGCGCCGCTCCGCGCCCAGATCCGCATCGTCCCGCGCGCCAAACTCGACAGTCTGGCCCATCCGGCCACGGCCGCGGGAGGAGCCGAAGCGATGCGTTTCGAACGCACGCTGATCGACGCCGGGCATATCGGCGAGGACGACGTTCCGCCGGTCTACACCTTCCGGTGGCGGAATACGGGCGGCAAGCCGCTGGTCGTCACCCGCGTGCAGACCACCTGCGGCTGCGCCGCGGCGAGCTGGGACAAAAAGCCCGTCGCACCGGGCGGCGAAGGCGCCGTGACAGTGACCTACCGCCCCAAGGGACATCCGGGGGTTTTCGACCGGCGGATTTTCGTCTACACCCAGCTCTCGGACAAGGAGCCTACAGCGATCCTCAGCCTCCGGGGCGCAGTCACGGCCTCGGTGCGCACGGACGACGACTATCCCCATGCGATGGGCGCGCTGCGGCTCAAGCAGCGGACCGTCCGCTTCGGCCGCACCGACAAGGTGCAGAGCGAGCGTATCGAGTGCCTGAATGCGGGCGACAAACCGCTGACCCCGCTCTGCGACGAGGGGTTCGCGGCGACCGGCCTGAGCTTCGCCTGCGAACCGGCGACGCTGGCACCCGGCGCAAAAGGCGATCTGGTCGTCCGCTTCGACCCGGCCAAAGCCCCGCAGCCGCTCCGGCGGACTCCCCTGCCGGTCGGGGGACCGGACGTGCCGCCGAGTCAGCGCATGCTGTGGATCGAGTTCGGGGAAACAGAATAAGAAACAGAATAAGAAACAGGATAAAAACAAGTCATATGAAAAGATTTTTGAGATTTGCGGCCCTTTTGTCGGCCCTCGCGCTGCTGGGCGCCTGCGACGACGACATGTACGTAACTCCGTTGGAGGTGACCAACAACAACATCGCGGGTACGTGGCAGCTGGCCGAATGGAACGGCGCGCCGCTCGCCGAAGGCAGCTTCGTCTACATCGAATTCATCCGCAAGGACGCCAAGTACGTCATGTACCAGAACCTCGACAGCTTCGGCACCCGCAAGCTGACGGGCCGCTTCGTCATCGACAACGACGCGGAGCTGGGTGCGGTCATCCGCGGCAGCTACGACTACGGCGCAGGCGACTGGGCGCACCGCTACATCGTGACCGACTTCACCGAGACCTCGATGGTCTGGACGGCCAAGGACGACCGCTCGGACGTACAGGTCTTCGTGCGCTGCGACGGCATTCCGGACGAGGTAACCGGCGGAAAAACCGAAGAATAAAGGAAATAAAAAGTTCGCGCCGGAAGGCGCCGGAAGGGATGTCCGGACCGGGCGTCCCTTTTTCGTCGTCCCGGCCGTCCGGAACGCCCGCAGAGAGCCGCGGAGAGCCGCAGAGAGCCGCAGGAGAGCCGCAGGAGTTGGCAATGCGCGGAATTTACACTATCTTGCGCAAAATTACGACGACAATGACACAGGAGCTGCAATTCATACCTTTCGAATCCCGTTCGGACAAAGGCTGGGCCGAAGCGTGGGACCTTTACGAACAGTCATTCCCCCGCTGCGAACGCTGGAACGCGCAAGGGTACGACCGGGCGTTCGGCGATCCGCGCTTCGAAGCCGACGGCATCTGGCGCGGCGAAGAGTTCATCGGCATTCTGTTCCACTGGAACGCCGGAGCGTACCGCTACGTCGAGCATCTCGCCGTTTCGCCCGCCCTGCGCGGTCGGAACATGGGTTCGCAGGCGCTCACGGCCTTCTGCCGGAAGGTCGGCCGCGTCATTCTGGAGATCGACCCGCCGGTGGACGACATCTCGATCCGCCGCCGTCATTTCTACGAACGGCTGGGCTTCGTCGCCAACCCCTACGAGTACATCCACCCTTCGTTCCGCAAACCCTTCACGCCCCATCAGCTGATCCTGATGAGCTATCCCGGCCCCCTTACATACGACGAAGCCCGCGGCTTCGCGGACTTCGTACGGGAGACGGTGCTCGGCTATTCGGAGCACGAAGCCCCCACGCTGCCGAAATTACCGTAAAGCGGAGACTCCGGGCAGCTCTGTTTACAAGATTCCGACCAGATATTTGGTGACGAAATAACCGCCCGCCACCAGCCAGACATACAGCAGGCCCGCCAAGACGAAGGGCTTCGCCCCGGCCTGCCGGAACTTGTCGATACTCGTCTCGGTGCCCAGCGCCGTCATGGCCATCGTCAGCAGGAAGGTATCGGCGTATTCGATCGCTCCGTTGAGCGGAATCTCGCGGACGCTCTCCACGCCGAACAGGTATTGCAGCAGCGAATTGAGGCAGATGATCCCGATAAATCCGAAGGCGAACCACGGCACGGCGATCTTGCTCTTCTCCCTGCAGGCTCCGGAACTCTTCCGGCGGCCCAGCACGAAGCCCATGACGACCAGCACCGGCGCGAGCATCATCACGCGGATCATCTTGGTAATCGTGGCCGTCCCCGCGATTCCCAGCGCATCGGTCGGGTCCATCGCATTGCCGGCTCCGGCCACATGGGCCACTTCATGCAGCGTACTGCCCGTGTAGACGGCCACGCCCGTGTCCGTAAGTCCACCGAGCAGCCCCATCCGGAACATCAGCGGATAGAGGAACATCGAGAGGGTTCCGAAAATCACGACCGTGGAGACAGCGATGGCGGTCTTGTAACCCTCGCACTTCACGACCGGTTCGGCGCCCAGCACGGCCGCCGCGCCGCAGATGGCGCTGCCCGTCGAGGTCATCAGCGCCGTATCGCGGTCGATCTTCAAGAGACGGCCCAGCAGGACTCCCCCGAAAATGGTGACCGTCACGATGACCAGATCGACGGCGACGGCCGGAATGCCGACAGCCGCCACTTCGGTCAGCGTCAGGCGGAATCCGTACAGGACGATGCCCCAGCGCAGCAGCTGCTTGGTGCAGAACTTGATGCCGGGGACCCACGTTTCGGGCAGTTTGTTGCGAAGGCTGTTGGCGTAGAGCATACCCAGCACGATGCCCACGATCAGCGGACTGAACGACAATCTTTTTACGATGGGAAAGCCGGCGATGTAGAAGGCCGCGAACGAAAACAGCGCGATCAGCAGAATTCCGTGCAGGGTGTTCGCCCTGTTACCTTTTTCCAGCATATGCTTGTATTTTTAAAATGGTCACTATAACTTTTTCTTTATTCCGCCGGCAAAGGTCGCATCTTTTAGCGGAATATAAAACAAGAAATCATTATATACCATAACAAAAAGTTATACTGAAGAGCAAACGGGCGGATCGTCTCCGGAAGCGGCGGCACAAAGAAGGGAGGAAACGAAGCCCGGAACCGCAACGCGAGCACGGCGGGAACGGCGGCAGAAACAGCGGCTGCGGAAACGCGGCAGAAATGAGAGCAGAAACGGCGAAGGAATCACGGCAAATACGCTCGTCGAGGCTGCGCCAGAAAGCCCGCCCGGTCAACGGTCGGCCCTTGCGAACTCGATGAACTGCCGGACGAGAGCCGACGGCTCGGCTTCGACGTGCACGAACGCGAAATCGCGCCGCAGGGGAAGGTCTTCGAGGTCGATGATCCGCAGCACGCCGCTGCGCAGCTCGTCCACGACCGAGATCACCGAAACGATGGCCATGGCGTCGCTGTTGCGGACGAAAGCCTTGATCCCCTCGGTCGAGCCCAGCCGCATGACCACGTTGAGCTGCGGAATGCGGATGCCCGCGCGTCCCAGCGCCGCCTTGATGACTTCGAGCGTTCCCGATCCGCCCTCGCGCAACACGAGCGGAATTTCGCGCAGCTCATCGGCCGTTATCGACTCGGTCCGCGAATAGGGACCGCCCGTGCGGGCCACCAGCACCAGCTCGTCGGGAGCGAAAACCGTATAGTGCAGCCCCTGACGGCGGCTCAGGCTCTCGACCATTCCCAAGTCGATGCCGTGCCCGCCGAGCGCCTGCTCGACCTGATCGCTGTTGCCCGACATCATCGCGACCCGAACGCCCGGAAAGCGCGTCGTAAATCTGGCCAGAATCGGCGGCAGGAGGTATTGGGCGATGGTCGTGCTGGCCCCCAGCCGCAATTCGCCCACGGGAGCGTCGGCGCAGAGACTCATTTCGTACTGCATGCAGCGGTAGTCGTCGGCCAGCCGTTCGGCGCAGGCGAGCAGAGTTTCCCCGGCCCCGGTCAGTTCGAGACGGCTGCCGCGGCGCATGAAAAGCTGTACCTTATATTGGGATTCCAGCTCGCCGATGTGTTTGCTGACGGCGGGCTGCGAGATGAAAAGCCGTTCGGCCGTCCGGGTGAAGCTGAGCGTCCGGGCCGCCGTAATGAAGACTTTGAGTCGGAAATCGTCCATAACGTTCCAAATTAATGAGACAGAATCTTTTGCGGCAACCGGCGGAATTCACGGCCGGAATTCGGGTGCACGACGGCCCGAAAACCGGGAACCGCAGGCGGCTGCCGCGAGCGCACCGGAACCGCAGGGGTCGCTGCTGCCCGGCAGAAGCGATACGGCAGGCCCCGGAAGCCATGCAGCCAAAATCGGGCGGCGGAAATCGCCGCAAAGGCGATCGACAGCCAAAAATCCGGAGCAGAAACCGCCGCAAGACAGTTGACAGCCGGAAACCGGGCGGCGGAATCGAGCAGGCGGAAACCACAGCAAAACGATTGACAGCCGGAAACCGCCACAAGGCGGCAGACCACCGGAAACCGGACGGGCAAAGTCGCTGCAAAGGCGATCGGCAGCCAAAAATCCGGTGCAGAAACCGCCGCAAGACAGTTGACAGCCGGAAACCGGGCGGCGGAATCGAGCAGGCGGAAACCGCAGCAAAACGATTGACCGCCGGAAACCGCCACAAGGCGGCAGACCACCGGAAACCGGACGGGCAAAGTCGCCGCAAGACGATTGACAGCCGAAACCGATCTGCCGGAACCATTGACAACCGGAAATCCGGCCGCAGAGAACTGCCGGAAACCGCCGCAGCGCGGCCGCTCCGGCGGATCAGCCGAGATGGCCCTCGTCAGCGAATTCCTTTACCGACTTGATATAGTGTGCGATAGTCTCCTGCATCGAAACGAACGATTTACCTCCGGCGGCGTTCTTATGGCCGCCGCCGCTGAAGTACTTGCGGGCGAAGAGATTGACGTCGACATCTCCGCGCGAACGCAAGCTGACGCGGATGAACTTGCGGTGGGCCAGAAACATGGCCGACATCTTCATCTTCTTGACCGTCAGGGCGTAGTTCACGAAACCCTCGCTGTCCCCCTGCTGGAACTGGAAGCGGCGCATCTCGTTCTCCAGCAGCGACATGTAGGCCACCGTGCCGTCCTGAATAATCTCCATCTTGCGGTTGATGGCATAGCCGAACAGCCGGGCGCGGCCCTCGGTATAGGCGTTGTAGACGTTGTTGTGAATGTCGGGAATGCTGATGCCCGTCCCGACCAGCACGGCCACGGCGCGGAACAGCTCAGGCGTGAGGAACGAATAGGCGAAATTGCCCGTGTCGGTCATGATGCCCACATAGAGCGCTTCGGCCATGCGGCGCGTAACGGCCTGCGCGCCGAACAACGCTTCGACGATGGAGTAGACCAGAAAGCAGGTGCTCGACGAATCGGGATGCGAGAACGAAAGGTCGAAACCCTCGTCGGGCGAAAGGTGGTGGTCGATCAGCACGCGGCGGGCCGTCGTATTGGCACCGATGGTCTCGCTGAGGATTTCGAGCCGAGAAACGGCGTTGAAATCGAGACAGAAGAGGATGTCCGCATCGGCGATGGCGCGGGCGGCGCGGCCTTCGGTGTCGTTCTTGAAGACCACGACCTCCTCGATGCCCTGCATCCAGTCGAGAAAATAGGGGTATTTGTTCGGAACGACGCACGTCACCTCATGTCCCATCGACCGCAGCGCCTCGGCCCATGCCAGCGACGATCCCACGGCGTCGCCGTCGGGATTGGTGTGCGACACGATCACGATCTGCTGATGGGCGGGGGCAAGCAGTTCCCGCAGGCGTTCGAGACGCTCTTTCGATAACTCCATTTCGGCTCTGTTTCGCTAAATGATCTTTGCAAAGATACAAAAAAAGAAGAGATATGCAACCGCGACCGCGGGAACGTACCGAAATAGCACGTTTCCATACTCCGGAAAGCCGGCGGCCGGCGATCCGGTTTCGGGGCGGCGGTTGTCGGTTCGGTATTTTTGCGTAGCTTTGCATACACAAAAAAAACGCATTATGGCTTGTTGTCTTCAGGTGGAGAACCTGACCAAATCGTTCGGCGATCTGGTACTCTTCGAAAATATATCGTTTGCGATCGAGGACGGGCGGCGCGTGGCCCTCGTCGCCAAGAACGGCACCGGAAAAACCACGCTCCTGAACATCATAGCGGGACGAGAGGATCACGACGGCGGCAGCGTCGTACCCCGCCGCGATCTGAGGATCGCCTACCTCGAACAGAGTCCGGTCTATCCGGCGGAGATGACCGTGCTGGAAGCCTGCTTCCTCTCGGAGAATCCGGCGCTGAAGGCCATCGCCGAATACGAACGGGCGATCGAAGAGCCGTCGGGCGAAGGATTGCAGGAGGCGATGGCCCGCATGGACGCGCTCGAAGCGTGGGATTACGAACAGCGGGCCAAGCGGATTCTGTCGCGGCTGAAGATCCGCGACTTCGGACAGCGGGTCGGGACCCTTTCGGGCGGACAGCTCAAGCGCGTGGCGCTGGCCAACGTGCTGATAAGCGAGTCGGACCTGCTGATCCTCGACGAGCCGACCAACCACCTCGACACCGATATGACCGAGTGGCTCGAAGAGTATCTGGCGGCAAGCGGCGCGGGGCTGCTGATGGTGACGCACGACCGCTACTTTCTGGACAAGGTGTGCAGCGACATCCTCGAAATCGAGGACCGGCAGCTATACCACTACGCGGGCAACTACTCCTATTATCTGGAGAAGAAGCAGGAGCGCGAGACGGCGCAGGCGGCCCGGCGGGAGAGCGAGACGAATCTCTACCGCCGCGAGCTGGAGTGGATGCGCCGCCAGCCGCAGGCGCGGGCGACGAAGGCCCGGTCGCGCATCGACGCCTTTCACGAGCTGGAAGCGCGCCTGCAATCGACGCGCAGCCGCGGCGAAGTGCGGCTCGACGTCAAGGCGTCGCGGATCGGGACCAAGATATTCGAAGCCAAGGAGGTCGGCAAACGGTTCGGCGAGCTGGTGCTCCTCGACAAATTCAACTACAACTTCACCCGCTACGAGAAACTGGGGATCGTGGGCGACAACGGCTGCGGGAAATCGACGTTCCTCAAACTGCTGACGGGGATCGAACGCCCTGACAGCGGGACGATCGAAGTCGGCGAGACGGTCCGCTTCGGCTATTACAGCCAGCAGGGGCTGGAGTTCGACGAGGGGAAGCGGGTGATCGACGTGGTGACCGAAATCGCCGAGCAGATCGACTTGGGCGACGGACGGCGCATGAGCGCGTCGCAGTTCCTGCAGCACTTCCTCTTCACGCCCGAAACACAGTACAGCTTCGTGGCGCGGCTCAGCGGCGGCGAACGGCGGCGGCTGTATCTCTGCACGGTGCTGATGCGCAACCCCAATTTCCTGATTCTGGACGAACCGACGAACGATCTGGACATCGTGACGCTCGGCATTCTGGAGGAGTATCTGCGCGCATTCAAGGGGTGTGTGATCGTAGTGTCGCACGACCGCTATTTCGTAGACAAGGTGGCCGACCACCTGCTGGTCTTCTGCGGCGGGGGCGAGATCAAGGATTTCACGGGCACCTACTCGGAATACGTGGCGTGGAAACGCGAATACGAAGCCGCACGCCACGCGCAGGAGGCGCAGGCGCGGCCCAAACCGCAGGCGGTGCGGACGCAGGCGGCGGAGACGGCGCCGCGCAAACTCTCGTACAACGAAAAGCGCGAGCTGGAGATGCTGGAGCGGGAGATTCCGGTGCTGGAAGCCGAAAAAGCGGCGCTGGAGGAGTCGCTTTCGTCGGGTTCGCTCGGAGTGGACGAGCTGACGGCCCAGTCGCAGCGTATCGCAGAGCTGATCGGGCTGATCGACGAAAAGACGATGCGCTGGCTCCTTCTGAGCGAGCGGTAGTCGCCGGACGCAGAACGAAAAGCCGGGAAAACAGAGAACAGGCTAACAGAGCGGAAAAAACGGGCAGGCGGAAGAGCGGAAAACCGAGACGGGAGAAAAGCGGGAAACCGACCGCGGCCGGGAAAGCGGGGAACCGGAGGGGAACAGAAAAGCGCAAAAGGACGGATGCCGCCGGAAAGACGGAAAACCGAAGCGAAAGAGACCGGACGACTTATAAACGACAACGGCGGAGCATTCGTCTCCGCCGTTGTCGTCTTATTCGGGTTCGGCTGTCGGATTTGACCGCCGGATTATTCGAGATTGAGCAGCGTCCGGTTTTCGAGGACCGTTTGCTGGGCTACGCGCTGGAGGTATTCGGCCTGTTCGGGCGGAAGACCCATCGTGCAGTCGGTCTGGTAGGGTTTGCCGTAGATGGTCGTGAAGATCACGTTGGCCGCGAGGTAGCTGCCCGGCAGCGCGGGGTGGAAACAATCCTGCGCATAGAGCACGCAGTCGGGACGTTCGGCCCGCACGCGGCGCCACGCCATGCCCACAGGGGCGCACCACGCGTCGTTGTCATAGGCCATTTCGAGGTAGCTCGTAATCAGCCGCTCCTGCATGGTCTCGTAGCGGTTGATGGGCGGATATTCCGGAATCGGAAAGCGGTTGCCGTTCTTGTGGCCCCACGTCATGTAGAAAATCACACGGGCGTCGGGTGAACCCGCATGCACGAGGCTGTCGAGCGTGCGGGCCTGCGGATAGACCTCGCGGGCGACCTGCCGCGTCGGCATGGCGGGCGCGGAGCTTTGCTCCTGCAGGACGACGTAGTCCCAGCCGCCGGCGGCCAGCGCCTTCAGCAGTTTCTGATTCGTCAGGTGACCGGAGAAGCGTTCGCCGCCTTTGAGGAAGCGCGTGCAGGAGACCTTCACCTTCTGCGTCGCGGCGATCTGCTGCACGATGGCCGGCATGTCGTTGTAATAGGTATAGCTGTTGCCGACCCAGAGTACGCGCAGCGAATCGGCGTCTTTGGCCTGCCCGGCGAGGGGCAGCAGCAGGAACAACAGAATACGGAAGAGGTTTTTTGTCATATCGTTGAAGTTTTTAGGGTTTTCGGTCGGTGGTTCAGCCCTTCGGGGCCTTATGGTCGGCGGCGTATTTGCGGCACCACACGGCGATGCCGCACTCGCCGCACTTCGGGGCGCGGGCCGTGCAGACATAGCGGCCGTGGAGAATGAGCCAGTGATGGGCCACCGGCAGCAGGTGCGGCGGAATGTTCTTTTCGAGTGTCAGCTCGGTCTGAAGGGGCGTTTTGGAGTTGGTTGTCAGGCCGATGCGGTTCGAGACGCGGAAGACGTGCGTATCGACCGGCATCACCTCCTTCTGCCACAACACCGCGCCCAGCACGTTGGCCGTCTTGCGGCCCACGCCCGGCAGGCGCTGCATCTGCTGCAGATCGCTCGGCACCTCGCCGCCGAACTCCGAACAGAGCATGCGGGCCATGCCCGCGAGGTTGCGGGCCTTGTTGTTGGGATAGGAGATGCTCTTGATATAGGGGTAAATATCCTCGGCCGTGGCCGCGGCCATATCGAAGGGCGTAGGAAACGCCTCGAACAGCGCGGGAGTGGTCATGTTGACCCGTTTGTCGGTGCACTGCGCCGAAAGGATCACCGCCACCAGCAGCTGGTAGGGGTCGGTGTAGTGCAGTTCGCTCTCGGCCACGGGCATATGCTCCGAGAACCATGCGATTACGCCGTCGTAACGTTGTTTGGTCGTCATAAATGCTGTTTTTTACGTCGAAAAAGAATTTTCTTCACCAGAAAAATAGCCCCCTCCGGGCAGAAGACGAGTCGCGGCGTCCGCCGCAGATCGGCCCACCAGCGCGCGAGGTATTCGCCGACTCCCGCCCCTTTCCACGAGAGCAGCCAGAGTCCCACCACATGACGGCGGCGCAGAATGCGGAAGCGGTTGCGCGAAGCCGTGAAGCGTTCGTCGAACCAGAGGCTGGTCTCCATCGCCGAATCGCGGCTCGCAAGGCGTCCCCTGTAGGAATCTCCGTGGCTCACGCTCCCGACCATGCGCCGGTGCACGGCCGTCACGCGGTCTATGAAGCGTATTCGGGAACGGCAGGCGAACCACAGCCACATGGGCCAGTCGTCGGTCAGCCATTCGGGATGCTCCTCAGGGCGGATCTCGGCATAGTAGGCCGCGATCAGCTCACGGCGGGCCAGCGCCGTGCAGTTGGGGACCGAAATGCCGAGCAGCATCTGCTCGAAATCGGTATAGTGCCGGTCGGGATCGGATTTCAGGGTCCCTTCCGCCTGCCAGTATTCGTCTGCGCCCGTATAACACATGCCGCAGCCGGGATCGGACTCCATCAGATCGGCCTGCATCTGCAGCTTGCAGAGGTCGGTCCACCAGTCGTCTCCGTCGCAGTAGGCCACGTATTTCCCGCGGCAGGCGTCGAACGTACGGCGGTAGTTGGCCCGCCAGCCGACGTTGCGGCCGCCCGTCACCAGCCGCACGCGGCCGGGGTATTTCGCAGCGTATTCGCGGCAGAGCTCCGCCGTGCCGTCCGTACTGCAATCCTCGCCCAGCACCAGTTCGACGCCGAACGAGGTCTGCTGGGAGAGCACGCTCTCGATGGCCTGACGCAGGTAGGGCGCGTGGTTATAGGTGGTCATGCAGACTGAAATGAGGGGGGGGGAAGTTTCCATCATCTCTACAGTTTGGTCAGCTTGGCGAATTTGGCCAGCAGGGTTTTCTCGCCCACGCTGTCGAAGGCCACGACCAGTTTGTGGTCGGTGGCGAGGGTCTCGATGCGCTGGACGATGCCGACGCCGAATTTGGGATGTTCGACGCGCTGGCCCACGGTGTAGTCGCCGCTGACGGGCATCGACGGCCCTACGGGCACGCCGCCGTCGACCGCCTGCCGCACGCCCACGCGGCGCATGCCGTCGGTCGAGGGGCGCGGTGTCTGGACGAGGGCCGGATCGGGTCTGCCCGCAGGGCGCGCGCCCTGCGGAGCCGCGGCGCGGGCGAAGCGCCGGGCGGGACCGGACTGGTCGTCGGCAGAACGCCCGCCGAAACTGCTGCCCCGGCCGCCGAAGCCGCCCTGCTGGCCGCCGTTATTGCCGCCCGCACGGTCGGCCTGCCGTTTCTGCTGGAAGCGGTAGTCGAAGCGGCGGCGCAGTTCGTCGATGGCCGAGGGGCCTGCGCCGTCCTGCGGGCGGCGCGGACGCTCCTCGCCGGCGTCGAAGTCGGCGCGGACATATTTGGGGTCGATCTCGCGCAGGAAACAGCTCGGACGCGAGAACTCCATATTGCCCCACTTGAAGCGCATCTCGGCATAGGAGATCGTCGCCTCGACCTTGGCGCGCGTCAGGGCCACATAGAACAGGCGGCGCTCCTCCTCGATGCCGTCGGGCGACTCGGCGGCCCGCTGCGAGGGGAAAAGGTTCTCTTCCAGACCGACGATATAGACGTATTTGTATTCGAGCCCCTTGGCCGAATGGACGGTCATGAGCGTCACCTTGTTGCGGTCCTCAGGATCGTCCTTGTCCATGTCGGTCATCAGCATGACGTTCTGCAGCCACTCGTCGATGGTCGCCTCCTCGTCCTCCTGCCGTTCGCCGCTGCGGATCTCGGCGTCGCGCTGCTCCTTGAAGAGCTGCATCGAGTTGAGCAGCTCCTCGATATTGTCCAGCGCCGAGGTCGCCTCAGGGGTATTCTCGGTGCGGTAGGCGGCGATGATGCCCGAACGGGTGGCAATCTCCAGACCGAAGTCGTAAAGGCTCTTTTCGTTGCGGGCCAGAGACAGGCCGCGGATCATGGCGACGAAATCCGACACCTTGCGGGCGATGGTCTTCTGCACGGGATCGGCGGCGGGTTCGGCGACCAGCGTATCGACCGCCTCCCACATCGAGACGCCGCGCCCGGCGGCCAGCTCGGCGATGCGCTGGACGGTCGTGTCGCCGATGCCGCGCGCGGGATAGTTGACGATGCGTTTGAACGCCTCGTCGTCGCGCGGATTGATCACCAGCCGGATATAGGCCAGCATGTCCTTGACCTCCTTGTGGTCGTAGAACGAACTGCCCTTGTAGATGCGGTAGGGAACGCCCCGGCGGCGGAGGTTGTCCTCCAGCACGGCCGACTGGCTGTTGGTGCGGTAGAGAATCACCGCCTCGGACCACTCGTCGCCCGTCTGGCGGATCTTGTCGCGCAGGTCGGAGACGACCATTTCAGCCTCCTCGCGGTCGGTATAGGCTTTGAGGATGCGGATCGGCTCGCCCTTGTCGCCCTCCGAGAAGCAGTGTTTCTCCATGCGTTTGGAGTTGCGGACGATCACCGAGTTGGCCGCATCGACGATGGTGCGGGTCGAGCGGTAGTTCTGCTCCAGCTTGAAGACCATGGCGTCGGGAAAATCCTTCTGGAACGAGAGGATATTCTCGATCTTGGCCCCGCGGAAGGAGTAGATCGACTGCGCGTCGTCGCCCACGACGCAGACCTTCGAATGCAGCTGCGAGAGACGGCGGATGATGACGTACTGGGCGTAGTTGGTGTCCTGATACTCGTCCACCAGAATATATTTGAACTGCTCCTGATAGCGCGCCAGCACGTCGGGGGCGTCGCGCAGCAGGATGTTGGTCTGCAGCAGCAGGTCGTCGAAATCCATCGCGCCGTTGCGCTTGCAGCGCTGGCAGTAGATGTTGTAGATGTTGCCGAATTCGGGAATCTGCGCCTGACGGTCCTCGGCGGCGTAGACCGAATTGGCGAGGTAGGCGCCGGGGGTCACCAGACAGTTTTTGGCATAGGATATGCGCGAAGCCAAGAGGTTGGGCTTGTATTTCTCGTCCGGAAGGTTCAGCTCGCGGACGATGGTCTTCAGCAGGTTCTTGCAGTCCGAAGGTTCGTAGATGGTGAACGAATCGGGGAAACCGATGCGGTCGGCGTTCTCGCGCAGGATACGCGAAAAAACCGAGTGGAAGGTTCCCATGCGGATATAGCGGCTGCGGTTGTCGGGGATCATCTGCGCGATGCGTTCGCGCATCTGCTCGGCGGCCTTGTTGGTAAAGGTGAGCGCGAGGATGTTGAAGGGAGCCACGCCCTGCTCGATCATATAGGCGATGCGCGAGGTCAGCACCCGCGTTTTGCCCGAACCCGCGCCCGCGATAATGAGCGACGGGGCGTCGTAATTCACGACGGCGGCGCGCTGAGCGGGGTTCAGGCCTTGTAAAATAGGTGATTCTTTGGATTCCATGACGGCAAAGTTAATAAGAATTGAATAAGTTTTTTTCAAAGAAAATAATATCTTTGCATTGCAAACGTTAAAAAACTAAATCCGACGGCAATACGGCGACATGCTCGCAGCGCCCGCAGTGCGGGCGCAGAGGCTGCGGACAGCGTGTGCAGGGCCGGGATTTTCGGGCTGAGCATGCAGGCCGAATGTGCGGACCGGGTTTATCGGGCAACATGTGCGGGGCCGGGTTTGCCGGACAAAGTATGCAGGACCGAATATACGGAACCGGGGTTGCCGGCAGAGTATGCGGAGCCGGATTTGCCGGACCTAATATGCCGGACCTAATATGCCGGACCTAATATGCCGGCCGCGGAAAAGAGGAATGAAATTCAACAATATAAAACAATGAGCGAAGTCATCAACATCAAGGAACTCAACGAGCGCATCGAACGCGAAAGCGTCTTCGTGGATACGCTCCGTACGGAAATGGGCAAGGTCATCATCGGCCAGAGCCATCTGGTAGACACGCTGCTGATCGGCCTGCTGTCGAACGGCCATATTCTGCTGGAAGGCGTGCCGGGACTGGCCAAGACGCTGGCCATCACTACGCTGGCGAAGGCCGTGGACGCCGCCTTCTCGCGCATACAGTTCACCCCCGACCTGCTGCCGGCCGACCTGATCGGTACGCTGATCTACTCGCAGAAGAACGAGGAGTTCGTCGTCAAGAAAGGCCCCGTATTCGCCAACTTCGTGCTGGCGGACGAAATCAACCGCTCCCCGGCCAAGGTGCAGTCGGCACTGCTGGAGGCCATGCAGGAGCGTCAGGTGACCATCGGCGACAACACCTATTCGCTGCCGCAGCCCTTTCTGGTGCTGGCCACGCAGAACCCGCTGGAGCAGGAGGGAACCTACCCGCTGCCCGAAGCGCAGGTGGACCGTTTCATGCTCAAAGCCAAAATATCCTACCCCAAGAAGCAGGAGGAGCGCGACATCGTACGCATGAACCTCGCCGGGGGAGGACTCCCCGCCGTCAACAAGGTCATCTCGCCCGAAGACATCGTCAAGGCCCGCAAGGTCGTGGAGGACGTCTACATGGACGAGAAGATCGAGAAATACATCATCGACATCATCTTCGCCACGCGCGAGCCGGCGGAGTACAACCTCCAGAAGCTCCAGAACCTGATCGCATACGGCGGTTCGCCCCGTGCGTCGATCTCGCTGGCCAAGGCCGCACGCGCCTACGCCTTCATCCGCCGCCGCGGGTACGTCATTCCCGAAGACGTGCGCGCCGTATGCCACGACGTGCTGCGCCACCGCATAGGCCTGACGTACGAAGCCGAGGCCGAGAACATCACCTCGGAGGAGATCATCACCGACATTCTCAACAACGTAATCGTACCCTAACGATGCAGCAGACCGAGAACGATATTCTGAAACGCGTCCGTAAGATCGAGATCAAGACCCGCGGTCTTTCGAACGAGATCTTCGCCGGAAAGTACCATACGGCTTTCCGCGGACGGGGCATGTCGTTTTCCGAAGTCAGGGAGTACCGCGCGGGCGACGACGTAAGGGACATCGACTGGAACGTGACGGCCCGGTCGCGCAAACCCCACATCAAAATCTACGAGGAGGAGCGCGAACTGACGATGATGCTTCTGGTGGACGTCTCCGCATCGCGCATGTTCGGATCGACGGACCGCCTGAAGAAGAACATCATCACCGAAATCGCCGCCGTGCTGGCCTTCTCGGCCGCGCAGAACAACGACAAGGTGGGCTGCATCTTCTTCTCGGACAAGGTCGAGAAGTTCATCCCCCCGAAGAAGGGGCGCAGCCACATCCTGATGATCATCCGCGAGCTGGTGGGCTTCCGGCCCGAATCGACCGGCACGAAGCTTTCGGAGCCGGTGCGGTTTCTGACCAACGTCAACAAGAAACGCTGCACGACCTTCATCCTCTCGGACTTCATGGATTCGTCGAAGGACAAGGCCGCGCTGGACGACGCGCTGAAGATCGCCGGGGGCAAGCACGATCTGGTGGGCATCCGCGTATACGATCCCCGCGAGACGGAGCTGCCCGACGTGGGCATCGTCGAGCTGAAGGACGCCGAGAGCGGCCGCAAGGTATGGGTGGACACCTCGTCGCGGGCCGTGCGGGAGCACTACGCCCGGACGTGGGAGCGACGCAGCGCCGAGATCGACTCGACGCTCAAGCACAACCGCATCGATTCGACGATGATCTCGACCGACGGCGATTACGTGGCCGAACTGTTAAAACTGTTCAAACAGCGATGAAACGACTTTTTGCAATAGCACTGCTCCTTGCGGGCGCGGCCGTCCGGGCGCAGAACGCACCGACGGTCACGGCGCGCATCGAGCCGGACAGCATCATGATCGGCGACCGGTTCGACCTGACGGTCGAGGTGGACAAGGATCTGGTGCAGGTGGTGCAGTTCCCGGAATTCGAAAACAAGGAGGGAAGTCCCCTCGAACTGGTCAAGGACCACCCGATCGACACGCTCGAACGCGACGGACGCCACCTCAGGCTGCGCAAGCGCTACACGCTGGCGGCGTTCGAGGAGGGCAAGTGGAACCTCGGACTGCCGGCCGTGCTGTATGCCGACAAGAACATCGTCGATACGCTCCGGGCGCGCGACTCGCTCTATCTGGAGGTGGCCACGTTCCAGATCGACTCGACCTCGCAGTCGATCTACGACCTGAAACCCCAGCGCAACCTGCCGTTCCGCTTCGCGGAGGTCAGCGGATACGCCAAATGGGGCGTGCTGGCCCTGCTGCTGGCGCTGGTGGCGCTCTATGCGCTCAAGCGCATTCTGGCCCGTTACGGCAAGGGGCTGGGCGACCTGTTCAAGCCCGCGCCGCCGCAGCCGCCCCACGTGGTGGCGATCAAGGCCCTCGAAGCGCTGCACAACCAGAAACTATGGCAGAACAACAGGCACAAGCAGTATTATTCGGGACTGACGGACATCCTGCGCACCTACATCGCGGCGCGCTGGGGCGTGGGCGCCATGGAGATGACCTCCGACGAGATCATCGAGGCGATGCGCAGCGAAGAGCTGCCCGACAAGGCCCGGATGGACCTTACGGCGATCCTGCGCGACGCCGATCTGGTGAAGTTCGCCAAGGCGACGCCCGACGGCGAGCAGAACGAAGCCGACTACCTGAAGGCGTTCTATTTCGTCGAGGAGACCAAGCTCGTCGTCGAAGAGGAGGAGCCGGAGCAACCGGACCCGATGCAAAACCAAAATGCGTAACAAGATGTACAGACTCCTATATATCGTATTTCTCTTTGCCGCCCTCGGCGCTTCGGCGCAGGACATGCCCGAACGCAGCGAGGTGCGCCGCGGCAACCGGCAGTACAACAAGGGCAATTACGAAAAGAGCATCGAGCGTTACGAGCGGGCTTTGGAGGCCGCACCCGAATCGTTCGAGGCCCGTTACAACCTCGGAAACGCGCTCTACAAGGCCGAACGGTTCGACAAGGCCGAGCAGACCATGCGGCAGGCGGCGGCCGATACGCTGCGCACGGACGACGAGCGCGCCCAAGCCTTCTACAACCTCGGAAACGCGCAGTTCAAGCAGCAGAAATACAAGGAAGCGCTCGAAAGCTACAAGCAGTCGCTGCGGCTGAATCCCTCGGATCAGGAGGCCAAATACAACTACGCCTACACCAAGCGTCTGATCGACGACGACGAGAACGGCGGCGGTGGCGGCGGTGACGACAAGAATCAGGACAAAGACCAGAACAAGGAGCAGCAGGGCGGTCAGGACCGGCAGAACGGCGATCAGCAGAAAGACGACCAACAGAAGGACGACAAGGGGCAGGGCGACGACAAGGAGCAGCAGGGCGACCCGCAGCAGAACCCCGCGCAGCCCGACAAGGAGCAGGAAGGCGATCAGCAGGGAGAGCCGCAGCCCGTTCCGGCCGGCATTTCGCCGCAGGAGCAGGAGCAGATGCTCGACGCCATTCAGGCGCAGGAGGACCGCACGCAGGACAAACTCAAGGAGAAGCAGGGCGTCGTGGTGCGCGGATCGAAAAACTGGTAAAAAAGAGGAACTATGCATTTCGCATCACCATATTATCTGTGGCTGTTGTCGGCGCTCGTGCCGATGATCGCCTACTACGTGTGGCGTACGCTGCAGGGCGGCGCGTCGATCCAGATTTCGAGCGTCGAAGGGGTCGTGCGCGCGCCGAAGACCGTACGCTACTGGCTGCGGCATCTGCCGTTCGCACAGCGGCTGGCGGCGCTGGCCCTGCTGATCGTGGCGCTGGCGCGCCCGCAGGACGTCGAGCGTCTTTCGCGCACGAACACCGAGGGTATCGACATCATGCTGGCCATCGACGTTTCGGGTTCGATGCTGGCACGGGACTTCCGCCCCGACCGCATCACGGCGGCCAAGGAGGTGGCCGGATCGTTCATCGCGGACCGTTACGGCGACCGCATCGGACTGGTGGCCTTCGCGGGCGAAGCCTTCACGCAAAGCCCGCTGACGACGGATCAGGGAACGCTCCAGACGCTGCTGGCACGCATCCGCAGCGGACTGATCGAGGACGGCACGGCCATCGGCAACGGACTGGCCACGGCGATAAACCGCCTGCGCGAGAGCGAAGCCAAGTCGAAGGTCATCATCCTGCTGACCGACGGTGTGAACAACCGCGGCGAGATCGCGCCCCAGA
This sequence comes from Alistipes sp. HGB5, assembly GCF_000183485.2. NCBI lineage: Bacteria > Pseudomonadati > Bacteroidota > Bacteroidia > Bacteroidales > Rikenellaceae > Alistipes > Alistipes sp. HGB5. The sequence goes on from NZ_AENZ01000003.1 coordinate 42,350, forward strand.
CGGCGGCCGAAATTGCCAAGGCGCAGGGCATCCGCGTCTACACCATCGGCGTCGGCACCGAGGGCATGGCCCCCTACCCCGCCGTGGACATCTACGGCACGCCGACCGGAGGAACCGTCATGGCGAAGGTCGAGATCGACGAGAAAACCCTCAGGTCGATCGCCGAGCAAACCGGCGGACAATATTTCCGCGCCACGGACAAGGCCAAGCTCAAGGCCATTTATGACCAGATCAACCAACTGGAAAAGAGCAAGGTGGAAGTTACGGAACACGTCACCTACCACGAGCAGTTCCTGCTCTGGGCGCTGGCGGGTCTGGGGCTGCTCGTGCTGGAGTTCCTGTTCTCGAATCTGGTGCTGAAAAGAATACCGTAAAACGTAATTTGCAATGTTTAGATTCGCAAATCCGCAATATTTCTGGCTGCTGCCGGTCATACCCGCGCTGATCCTCCTCTTCTGGCTGGCGGCGCGCAACCGCCGCAGGCGGCTGGAACGCTTCGGGCGCATGCAGGTATTGGAAGAGCTGATGCCCGAAGTATCGACCGGGCGCGTGACGCTCAAATTCATCCTCTTCTGCACGGCGGTCACGCTGCTCATACTGGCGGCGGCACGCCCGCAGTTCGGGTCGAAACTCCGCGAGGAGAAGACGCAGGGCGTCGAGATGATGCTGGCCGTAGACGTCTCGAACTCGATGCTGGCCGAAGATTTCGAACCCAACCGGCTGGAGAGGACCAAATACGCCATCAACAAGCTCTTCGACGGTCTGCATCAGGACCGTGTCGGGCTGATCGTCTTCGCCGGGGAGCCGAAGGTGCAGCTGCCGATCACCTCGGACTACCGCATGGCCAAGGCCTTCGCCAAGCGCATCGACCCGTCGCTGGTGCCGGTGCAGGGCACGGCCATCGGCAAGGCGCTGTCGCAGGCCCTGATGTCGTTTTCGGGCGAAACCGAGGAAAATCACAGCCGCGTCGTCATCCTCATCACCGACGGAGAGAACCACGAGGACGACGCACTGGCGGCCGCACGGCACGCCGCGGAGATGGGCATACGGATTTACACCATCGGCATCGGCACGCCCGAAGGCGCCCCGATTCAGATCGGCGGCGAATTCATCAAGGACGAGAAGGGCGACATGGTCGTTTCGAAGCTCAACGAGGAGATGCTGGCCCAGATCGCCGACATCACGGGCGGCGCCTATGTCCGTTCGAGCAAGCAGTCGATCGGTCTCGACGAGATCGTGAAGAGCATCAACGAAATGGAGCAGAGCGAGTTGTCGGTGATGCGCTTCGAAGAGTTCAACGAACAGTACCAATACCTGCTGCTCGCGGCAATCGTGTTGCTGCTGGCGGAGTTCCTGCTGCTCGACCGCCGCAATCCGCTGCTGGCGCACCTCAACATCTTCAGGGAATAACTTACTTCGGAAAGAATTTTATCCGTAAAAAATACGGTAAAGGGGGAGACGATGATGCGTCTCCCCCTTTGCCGTTTGCCGCATTCGGAGCAATAAAAGACAAACGAAATCCCGTATGGTGCGAAGGCTCGCCGTGTCAATATTTAACAATAAAACAAACAGGCAAGAGACTTTACATCACCCGCTGCACCCCCGGATCACCCCCTTCAGAAGAGCTTGCAAGGCAACTTTAAACAAAAAATCCGGAGAAAATGCAGCAGAAATCATCAATTTTACTATATTTGAAGCGATCACTCAGTTCTTTTAAACCAATTTCTTTAAAAGGCTTGCCATGAAAAAAATTCTTCTGATGATTGTGCCGCTAATGGCACTGATCGGATGTTCGTACGACGATACGGACATCCAAAAACGGTTGGACGACCTCGACGGTCAGCTCACCGAACTGCAGGCGCTCGTCAAGGCGCTCAACTCCGACGTCACAACACTCAAGGAGCTTGTCGCCGGGAAACGGTTCATCTCGGACGTACAGCCCGGTGAAGACGGCGGCTACGTCATCACGCTGGTCACCGCGGCCGGCGAGACCTCGACGATCACCATCAGCGACGGAAAAGACGGGACTTCGTCGGTCATCGGGGTGAAACAGGATTCCGACGGTGTCTACTACTGGACGCTCAACGGCGACTTTATCCTCGACAACGGCAAAAAACTTCCCGTATCGGGCGTCACCCCCGAATTCAAGATCGAAAACAGCCATTGGTGGGTATCCTACGACAACGGCGCGACGTGGACCGACTGCGGACAGGCCCAGACGGACCAGAATCTGTTCAAGTCTGTCGCCACGAGCGAGGACGGCAAGCTGGTTTACCTGACGCTGGCCGACGGAACGGTGCTGACGTTCGAGTTGTACGTGCAGTTCGGCATCGCGTTCGACACCGCCTCGGCGACGATCCGCGTGGGCGAAACGGCGGAAATTCCCTTCACGCTGACCGGAGCCGACGCCAAAACCGACATTCAGGCCCTCGCTGACGGCGCATGGAAGGCCGAAGTGAAACGCACGGGCAACGAAGGCGGAACGATCGCCGTGACGGCTCCCGGCGACAGCTCGACCGGCAAGGTCATCGTGCTGGTCAGCGACGGCGACGCCAAGACGCTGATGCGCACGCTGACATTCGTGTCGGGCGTGCTGAACGTCTCGACCTCCTCGAAGGAGGCGACGGCCGCAGGAGGCCCCGTAACGGTCGAGGTGGAGACCGATCTGGATTACACGGTAGCGATTCCCGAAGCCGCGAAAGCATGGATTACGCTGGCAGAGACGAGGGGGGGGAGATTCGGACCGAAACCCTGACCTTTAACGTCGCGGCCAACACGGAAACCCAGTCCCGCAGTGCCAACATCGAGCTGGTGGCGGGAGAGACGGTGATCGAAACCATCCTGCTCTATCAGGAAGCCTATTACGACCCGGCCCAGATGGTGCTCAAGGTCGAAGCGAAGGAATACAGCAGCAGCGCCTACAACAACAAGGTCTACCTGCCCCTCTACGGCGCCGTGGACGTCACGATCAACTGGGGCGACGGCCAGAGCGAGCCGGTCGCAGCCACGATCTCGACCGCGGCCGCGATGGTGAACCACACCTACGCCGAATCCGGCATCTATTACGTAACCATAAGCGGAACCACGGAGAAACTCTCCGGAAGACTCACCAACAAAACCGTGGCTCCCGCCATTCTCGAAGTCAGACAATGGGGCAAACTCGGCATGACGACGCTGGATTACGCCTTCGCGAACACCTCGCTCGTAACCGTGCCCCAGCCCGAAGAGGACGCCTTCGCCGCCGTCACCACGGTCGAAAACATGTTCTCAGGGTGTACGAAGCTCGAAACCGTGCCCGAAGGACTGCTGGCCGGCGCGCCCGAAATCACCTCGGTCGCCTCGATGTTCTACAACTGCACGGCGCTAAAGAGCGTCCCGGAAAAACTCTTCGAAAAGACGACAAAAGCCACCTCGGCATCCGGCCTGTTCAGCGGCTGCAAGGCGCTGGAAAGCGTTCCGGCAGGACTGCTGGCCGACATGCCCGCCCTGACCAACCTCGGAAGCATCTTCAACAACTGCGCATCGCTCAAGAGCGTTCCCGAAACATTCTTCACCAACCAGACGGAAGCGAACAGCCTCACGTCGGGATTCTTCGGCTGCGCAGCACTCGAAACCCTGCCCGCAGAGCTGTTCAAGAACATGACCAAGCTCACCAACGTCGCGTCGCTGTTCAAGGGGTGTGCAAATCTCAAAAGCGTTCCCGCAGGACTGTTGGACACCTTCACGGAGGTCACCAATATGACAAGCCTGTTCAGCGGCTGCAAAATGCTGGAAGACCTGCCCGACGACATCTTCAAAAACATGGGAAAGACCAAGTCGGGCGGCTATCTCTACGAAGGTTGTATCAGCATGACCCAATTCCCCTCGCTGAAAAACTGCGTCTCGCTGGAGGCCGTCCCCGCGATCTGGAAAGACTGCACGCAGCTCGTGGAGGCGCCTGCGGACTACTTCCCGGAAAGTGTGAAAAAAGGCATATCGGCCGCTTACATATTCAGCGGCTGTACGGCGCTCAAGACCGTTCCCCAAGGGCTGTTCAAAGATTTCGAGTCGGTTACGACCATCAGCCAGATGTTCCTCAACTGCACGTCGCTCGAATCGCTGCCCGCAGACATCTTCGACGGCATGAAGAAGATCAATTCGGCAGGCGCGGCATTCAGCGGCTGCACCGCCTTCACCGGCGAATCGCCCTATACGATGGTGCAGGACGGCGAGCAGCAGGTCAAGGTGCACCTCTACGAACGCACGAATTACCCCGACATCTTCGGCGCCAAGATCTTCACCTCGGCCAGCAGTTACAAGGACACCTTCAAGGGCTGTACGCAGATGGCAGATTACGCCGATATTCCGATCCCGTGGGGCGGCATCAGCGACGGCACGAAGGCCAAGCCGACGCTCACGCTGACGGCCGCGCCCGCCGAAGGCAAGGAGTACTACCAGCTGACGGGCATCGTCAAGAGTACGGAGATGAAATCGGGAAAGGTTCTCTGCACGACGAAAGCGCTGCTCCCGGAACTGATCGAGCAGATGGAGACGCTCGAAAAGGTGATGAACCGCTACGGCAACCCCATCAGCTCGGCAGCTGTGACGCAGGCCAATTCGGAAGCCGGGGCCACCTTCAATTTCAACGTCCAAGCCGACACCGAATACATCTTCCTCGCATCGGGCACCAACGCCCACGGCACGACCATCGAACAGACCGAGGTGAAGATCCCCGCCGTACCGACGGGCGAGGCCGACTACGAGCGTTATATCGGCACTTGGACCGTGACCTCGACCTCGTCGGAAATCAACAAACAGCCCCAGACATACACCGTGGAGATCACGCCCTACCGCACCAACGAAAGCTTCAGGGTCAAGGGCTGGGGCATCACCACGCTGGGCGACGACTACCCCTTCCTGCTCAAATACAACGAGGACGGCAACGTCACGATTCCGACGTTCGACCCGCAGGGCATGTACGGCCTGACGGCATACGTATATCTCAAATACCACTTCTACGATCCGGCGCAGACGCCGCCCTACCCGATCTACACCACCGACCAAGAGCTGATGAAGGGCAGCTACGACGCAGCCGGCGGTTCGGTACGGTTCGAGGGCCAGAAGTTCCCCCACAACAATACGGAATACACCGTATGCGGCATCGACTACGCCATCTATTCGGGCGGTCAGTATGTCATTTGGCCGGATCTCTTCAAGGCCGGATATACGCTGCAGGATTATGCGATCGGGCCTTACACGATGACCAAAAATTCGGCGTCCGTAACGAAGTCCGAAGTCAAGGCCGAAACCGGCATCGCACCGCTCGCCGGAACGGAGATGCCGAAAGCCGCAACCCCGACGGGCGTACAGCGGCTGATCCGCAAGTAACGACACACTGAAGGTCCTCAGGGACCCGTCAAAAAGAGGGATGCGGCCTGACGGCCGCATCCCTTTTCGCAAAACGGACGCAACGCGACGGTTACTCGACGATGATTTCGTCGGTGAAGATCCAGCCGCCGGGACGGCCGTTGTGACGGGCTTTCAGGCGGACGTAACGCGCCTCGGTCTGGCCCGTCCAGCCGAACTCCCTGTAGCAGTCCTGCTTGAATTCGACCGGAATGTCGTTCCCGACCGTGGCGAGGGGCGTGAAGTGCTCGTTGTCGTCCGAGACCGAAAATTCGACCGCACGGGGCATCCAGATATCGGCGTAGAAGCCCTGCATGAAATCGGCGGCGATGCGCCGCACGGGCTGCCGCTCACCCAGATCGACGACCAGATCGACATCGGTGTCGAGCCAGCCCAGCCAGCGTCGGTCGCCGTAGTTCCAGCCGCCGCGCAGTCCGTCGGTCAGCGAGCCGTCGCCCGCAGCGGCGTATTTGGGACTGTAGGGCGTATGGTAAATCACGGTCTTGCCGGTCGAAAGGCAGCGGAGGGGTTCGAGCGATTCGGGACGCGGCCCCACGGCGTTCTTCTGATCGAAGGGGTGGTATCCGCGCTCCTGAAGCCATGCCACGGCGTCGAGCGCACGGGCATAAAAGTCGTCGTAATCCTTCCTTTCAGGCGCACTCCACCCCACTTCGGCGACGGCCAGCAGGCGCGGCCACATCATATGCTCGGCATGCTCGGCGGTCGGGACGTGCTCGCACCAGAGGTTGCCCTGCACGCCGAGGATCATCGGCACGACCCCGGCGCCGAGCGAATCGGGAGCCGGATCGTAGGAATAGGCCTGTTCGAGGGTCAGGAACGCCGCGGCGGCGACCGGTTCGGTCGTGGGATCGTCCTGACAGAAGTCGAGGTAGCAGTAATTCGAAGGGGTCATGACGGCATGATGTCCGGCGGCGGCAGCGGCGATGCCGCCCTCGGTGCCGCGCCACGACATGACCGTGGCGTCGGGCGCAAGCCCCCCTTCGAGAATCTCGTCCCAGCCCAGCAGGCGGCGGCCCTTGGCGTTGAGGAAGGTCTCGATGCGGCGGATCATGTAGCTTTGCAGCTCATCGACGTCTTTCAGCCCCTCTTTGCGCATCCGCGCGGCGCATTTGGGGCAGGTGCGCCAGCCCTGCTTCGAGGCTTCGTCGCCGCCGATGTGGATATACTCCGAGGGGAAGAGTCCGATCACCTCGGAAAGGACGTTTTCGAGGAATTCGAACGTCTGTTCGTTGCCGATGCAGAAGTCGGAATTGAGATAGGGTTTCCCGCTGCACGAAAGTTCGGGGAAGACGGCCAGCACCTCCTCGCTGTGGCCCGGCATCTCGATTTCGGGGATCACCTCGATATGCAGGGCGCGGGCGTATTCGACCACCTCGCGGATTTCGTCCTGCGTATAGTAGCCGCCATCGGCCGCCGGATCGTCGCGGCGGCAGTAGCGTTTGCCGCCGAAGTTCCACCCCTCCCAGTCGGGATAGGGCCGCCATGCGGCGATGTCGGTAAGGACGGGGTATTTCTTGATCTCGATGCGCCAGCCGGCGCCGTCGGTCAGGTGCCAGTGGAAGCGGTTGAATTTGTAGCGGGCCAAGAGGTCCAGCTGCCGCTTGACGAACTCCTTGTCGCGGAAGTGGCGCGAGACGTCGAGCATGAAGCCCCGGTAGCCGAAACGCGGAGCGTCCTCGATCACAACGGCCGGAATCCGGCGGCCGCAGCGTTCGGCCAGCTGGCCCAGCGACTGAAGTCCGTAGAAGAGTCCGGCGGCATCGGGCGCCGTGACGGTGATTTTTCCGCGGGCGACGTCGAGGCGGTAGCTTTCGGGCGCGCCGCCCTCGGCAAGCAGCAGGTAGAGAACGGGGATGTCGTCCCCGGCGGCTTCGGCGAAAGAGACGGGGAAAAAGCCGTCGCCGGAGCGCCGCATCCACGCCGCGAGGTCGGCCTTGTCCTCTCCTTCGAGGTTGGTCGCAAAGAGCAGCGTCGAGGGCATCCGGAAGGCGCCGTCGCCCCACGCCACCTGCTGCGGAGCGGGGATAATGCCCGTCGAGAGATCGCCGCGAGAGTTCCCGCATGCCGCGAAAAGCATGCATGCGGCGGTGAAAAGCAAAAGTCGTGGTTTCATCGGTAAGTTTTATGGTGATAAGTTCGGTTCTTCGTACAAAGATAGCACAATCCGGCGCCGCGTCAAATAAATTTGCCGCCGCCGGAAGAGAGTATCGCCAAGCCGGGATTCATCTCCGCCGGAAGCGACAGGTCCGCCGGGAATAAAAAGCGGAACAAAAAGAAGCCGTGCCCCGGCGGCAGTCTCCTGCACCGGCCGCACGGCTTCCGTTCAGCGGATCGGAACGATATCCGAAAGGCGGATTACATCCACTTGGTGTCCATCATCCTCGGATTGGAGCTGCCGCCCACGGCGTCGTAGCCGTGGCCCGTAAGGTCCTTGACGATGTTGCCGCCGCCGTCCTTGGCCTCCCAAGCGTTCATACGCCAGTAAGCCAGCAGGCCGTCCGATTCCGGATTGACATAATTCATGTTGTTCGATATCTCGGCCTCAGTCAGCGCACGCGTCCAGACCCGGCACTCAGCGACATAACCATTGAGCGGACGTCCACCGCCATAAGAAGCGCCGAGATAAAAACCGCCCGAATTATCGCTCGACAAGTTGATGGTCTCCCCCTGTGTCGCAACACCAGTAACATACACGCCGTCGATAAAAATATCCCAACTCTTCCCCGACCATACGGCAGCTACATGATACCACTTGCCCGTATCAAAAGGTTTAGAGGTCGCAGCAGGCTGATAATCGCCATGGCAGATCTGAAGAACGTTCTTGGGGACCTTCACGTCTCCGAAGCGGACACCGCACTCGCCCTCAATACCCATAATCGAACTAATATAAGGATCATAATTCTGGAATCCGTCCATATAGACACGGGCTTCAAGCGTTATGGCTTTGAGTGCAGCAAGATTGGCGTCTTCCTGAAACGACGGCACTTTATAAATGTTACTTGATCCGAGGTAGATAGCCTTACTGATAACCGGTGTTTTTAATACTATGAAAAGTGTCCGAGAAGGTTCCAAAACGGCAAGACCGCTGTTTTCGATCCGCTCGATGCTCACGGGCATGCAGTAGGTCGTACCCTCCTGAAAGTCATCGAGCGACGTGACGGTAAAATCGACCTCCGAGGAGCGACTGTAACCGGCCGAGATCACCACTTCGTCACCGCTGAGCGTATAACTGTCTGCGGGGGGCACAACATAATTTTTCTGGTATTTGGCATTATACTCCTCCAGCAGGTCGGGGCGCAACGAAATCTTGATTTTGGTATCCTTATTCACAGGCACCGAAGAAGAGACCGAAATCTCCGTTCCGGCCGGGGGCGTATCGATGGTAACCGACTTGGAAACCGTCTTCTGCGCATCGGTCATGTAGGCCACCGGATGGATTTCCGCCGTCTCCTGACAGCCGCAGAGAGCAGCCGCAGCGAGGACGAAGGGGGCGATTAAATATTTCAGTTTCATAACATACATTTTTTTCTGGTTAATAAATCGCTAATTGGCCGGGCCGTAGATTTCGGCTTCGTTCATGCTCGTATGGCCTGTTACACGACCCACGTAAACCCGGATATAGCGGGCTTTGACCGTTCTCTTGAATTTGAACCACTTCCAGTTGTCGGACAGCACCGGAGTGAAGGGAACGCCGGCCGAAAGGCTGTACCAGACATTGCCGTCTTCGCTGTAGGTGAGGTCGGTGCACTGCGGTTCGGAATCCTGATAGTAGATATGCCAGCGCAGGCCGGTCACGTCGTTGACTTCGCCCATGTCGATGGTGAAGTTGCCGCCGTTGCCCCACGAATAGGAAGCGCTGCTTGCATACCAGCAGTTGCCGTCGAGCTTGCCGTCGAACATGGCCGCCTTCTGCGCGGCGGAGTCGCAGTTCCAAACACCGGTGGCGCCGCTCGTCGCAGTACCCTGACAGCAGGTGATCGTCCATGCCGAGGTCGGAGCGATCTTCGAGCCGTCGAGCGTCGTCGCGCCGATTTCGACATCCATCGCGACCTTCGTAACGAAGATATAATGTACGGAGCCCTCCTTGACGGCATATCCGGCATCCGAAATAGGACTGATCACCACCGGAATCAAATAATACCCCTTTTCGATTGACTTAGGATCAAGCGTAATCGTCGCATCGGGAGAGAACACCTGATTTTCGGCGCACTGGATCGGCTCCATCTTAACCAACGACGGATCGACGGTCTCATATTCCGTACCGTTCTCATCGTTATAAACGGCTACGAGCGAATTATCCACACCCAGCGTCAACTGCATACCGCTTACAACGGGACGCGAGAACGACAACGAAACTTTATCCTGCATCGTTCCGGTCACCGAACCATCGTCCTCGACAACGAACGAAAAGTTGGAAGATTGGTTACTCGAAAAAGCCACATCGATAGGCGTTTTCCAGCCTCCGGCAGGATTGGCCATCTGAATCGCATTGCGCATAAATTGGTACGGCATGGCCGAATTACCGTATTCGTACTCCATATGGTATGCACCGAATCCGGCGCCGGCACCCTGCGTGGGATTAAAGGTCGCCATACCGTAAAGAGACGGCATCCTATTACCTTCGCGGTCCGTAAAATTCACACCGCCAGTTTTCCAATAAGACTCAAAATTCTCGGCAAAGATATACTGTTCAGGCTTCCAGCCTTTTGCATCGGCATTATTGAAGCGATTTTGCAGATCGGTATAACCAGAAGAAGCATACGCCTGCACGATACCATAGTCGAAACAATCCACAACCGAACGATCCACCGCATAAGGCACGCCATCGATTATCAGCAGGCGTCCGGTACCAGATTTCGGACCGACATACTTGCTCATGGCATTGATCAACTTGGTAAACAGAGCATTGTCATGTCCGACAAAAGGCCCTGATGCACCATAGCCCGGCTCATAGTCGATATCGATGCCGTCGTACTGATACTTGTCCATCGAGTCTTTGCAATAGGCTTTTGCATAAGCTTCAATGGCCTCGTCGGTATATTCACCGTTGCCGATTTCAAGGAACGGTTCGGGCAGTTTATCCGAAAAAATCGTATAGGTCACTTTCGTACCCAACGTTTTCTGAACGAACTCCTTATCGGCCATTTGCTGGGGCGTGAGCGTGTGCCACTGGCTCCAGATCGAGATGATGTCCATCGAGTCTGGGGCGCTGATCAGACGCGACTGATAGGACGCGCCGACGGCCGTCCACGAACCGTACCAGCCGAAAGCCAGTTTGTGTTTGGTCTGCTTGTAGGCGCGGAGATTCTGGTAATAGGCATTGTCGCGCAGGATCGGCGACTGCTGGTCCGGATGCTGGATATTGATCCGCTCAGGCGTCGTCTCCTTCGTACAGGAGGCCACCGCGGCCGCCAGCACGAGACAAACTACTGCATGTTTCAATATATTTTTCATAGTTTACTCAGGTATAGTTTCAGGTTACTAATTCTTTTTGTCCCACCACAGCTTCGTGCCGCCGTTGTCAGGACCGCCGAGCAGTTTGACGGCCTCCTGCACGGCCGCGCCGTTGTTGGAGTATTCCGACTGCGGGAAGACCATGCGGCGGATCTGCTTGTTGGTATCGACGCCGCTGCTCGGATAGTTGTAACGCACCGGGAAAAGCCGGGGATAACCCGTACGACGGAATTCGGACCACGCCTCGGTGCCGTTGGGGAACATGGCGATCCATTTCTGGGTGATGATGCGCTCAAGCTGCTCCTCTTCGGAAGCGCCGGCGTTCCATTTGATCGCAATTTTGCCCAAGGCCGAAATATTATACTTGGTATTGGCTGCCGAAACGTCGGTGAAATCGGTCGGTTTGCTCGTTTCGTCGGCGGCATACCTTGCGGCGGCATCAGCGCTCAGACCGTTTTCGAGGAACGACAGCTCGATACCCTTGTTATAGAACTCCTCGGCGGTACCGCCCATCTCGGCCGTCCAGCCGCGCATGGCACCTTCGGCGCACAGGAACGCGACTTCCGAGGCCATCATCCAGCGCAGGGGCGAATCGGTGGATTTCTCCTGTACGTTGGGTGCGGACATGGCCTTGTAATCTTCCTGCTGGGGATTGGGCATTCCGTTGGCGACACCGCGGTATTCGCCCTTGTTGTCGCCTTCGGTGACAGGCTGGAAATAAACCGGAAGACGCGGGTCGTTGTAACCGTTGAGGTAGGAGTCCATCGAAGCGCCCATGCGGGTGTCGCTATAGCCGTTCCAGATCTTTTCGAGCGGGTTGATGATCGTAATGGATCCCCAGCTCTGGAAAAGCGCGCTGTCGTCGGCCGTCTCCATCACGCCGTCGCGGACGGCTTCCATGGCGTACTGCTTCGCAAGGTCGGGCTTCACATAACAGATGCGCATGGCCAGACGCAGCTTCACCGAGTTGGCGAGCTTGAGCCATTTCGAATAATCGCCGTGGTAGAGGGCATCGACCTCTTCGAGCGGTTTGGCGTCGGGATTGTTCTCCACGACGTCCTTCAGCACCGCGATCGCGCTGTCGAGTGTCTCGAAGAAGTGCATATAGCACTCTTCCTGCGAATTGTAAGGGTTCTCCGTCTCGCCGAAATGCAGCACGGGCAGCGGGCCGTAGATATCGCTCACGCGATGAAGCGACATGACTTTCAGGATATTAGCCACAGCGAAGATGTCATCGCTGAGCAAACCGTTGGCGTGGGCGTACTTCAGCTGCAGCCAAGCGGGCATGACATTGGTGAACGACTCGCTGAAAGGTACGTTGCACCAATCGGTGCCGTTCAGCGCATAAATCTGGGTGTTGGTGCCGCCGTTCCAGTTGTTCGTACCGGACATATAGCCGGCGTAGACGTCGCCGATCAGGTTATAGGCAGCCTGATAGCGGTTGTTGGGATCGGTATCCGAGCCGCTGCACGAGTAGACGGCGTCCATCTGCATGGTGGTGATGAACATCTTCAGATCCACATCCTGCGCAGCATTGGGGTCGGTATTGAAGCGCTCGAAGTCCCCGGTGCAGGCGGTGAACGCCAGACAGGCGGCCGCCAGCGAAAGGAATCCTTGTTTGATATTGTTTCGTTTCATAGTCGGTTGAGCTTTAGAATTGGAGTTTTACACTGAATCCGAGGGTGCGGACGCTCGGCTGCATGAAGAAGTCGACACCCTGATAGTAGGTACTCGTCGAAGCGGTCACTTCGGGGTCGAACGGAGCCTTGTTGTAGAACATGAACAGGTTGCGGCCGACGAACGATACGCTCATATTGACCTTGTTGCGGAACCATTTGGAGGGCAGGTCGTAACCCAGCGTAAGCTCGCGCAGGCGGACATTGGTCATGCTGTAGACATAGTGCGAAAGCATCGCCATGCCGTCGCCGCTGTTGGCATAGAAGGTCTTGGCGTCGGGAACCTGCTGGTCGTCGGAAATCCATACGCCGCCGTTCTCGCGGGCGTCGGCCGAATCCTGCGAAACGCCGAAGCGGTCCATGAGGGCCTGCGTGGCCGATACGCCGCGGCCACCGATACGTGCGTCGATCAGCACGCCGAGCGAAACGCCCTTGTAGGAGAACTGGTTGTTCCAGCCCCAGCGGAAGCGGGCTTCGGTGTTGCCGGCGAAGATGTAGGCTTCGGGATCGGGATCGAGCAGCACGGTGTTGGAGTTGGGATCGACATAGATATGACCCTTGTCGTCGGTCAGCAGGCCTTTGACATAGAAGTCGCCGATCGAACCGCCCTCGACGAGCTTGACACGGTAACCGCCGTAGTCCTTATTGACCTCCTTGATATCGACCAGCGAGCCCGTATCCGGATCGCGGGTGCCTTCGGGAACCAGCTCCTTGATCTTGTTGCGGTTCATCGAGAAGTTGAGGGTCGTGGCCCACGAGAAATCGCGCCATGTGTTCTTGTATCCGGCCGAAGCCTCGATACCCCAGTTATTGACCTTGCCGGCGTTGATGTATTTCTGTTTGTAGCCGGAGCTGGGAGGTGCGTCGTAAAGGAAGAGCTGGTTGTAGGTGTTGGTATTGTAGTAGGTAGCCGTAGCCGAGATCTTGTTGCCCAAGAACTTGACGTCGAGACCGGCCTCGAACGACTTGGTACGCTCGGCTTCGAGGTGCTTGGCCGGAGCGATCGTCGCCGTGCTCACCACGCCGTTGGTCAGCGTGTAGTTGGGACCGGTGATGTAACGTTCGGGAGCGTTGCCCACCTCGGCATAGGATCCGCGCACCTTGAGGAATGAGATGCCCGCCTTCGAGAGGTCGGCCATCGACGAAATCACGGCCGAAAGGCCCACCGAAGGATAGAAGATGTTCTGTTTGGGCGTGAAGGCCAGCATCGAGGCCCAGTCGTTGCGGACCGAAACGTCAACGTAGAGCATACCCCGCCAGCCCAGCTGCATGGTCGCATACACGGCCTGAATCTGGTCGTGGTAGTTCTCCTGCGTCGGGAAACTCTGCGAGTTGTCGGAGATGATGTTGTTGTAGGTGAACTTGTTGGGAATGCCCGCCAGATAACCTTCGTAACCCGTCAGCTGGTTCTTGTCGTCCATGATGCTGGCGCCGAGGTTGAACTGCAGGGAGAAGGCATTGTCGAAGAAGCTCTTGTCGATGCTCAGCAGCACGTCGCCGTAGAGGTTGTTGTGCGTCATCGTGCGGTTCAGGTAGCTGCCGTACTTCGAAGCGAAGAGCGTGTTGGTCGAAGCGCTGAGTTTGCGGGTGTAGTTGATCGTCGCATTATCGGTACGGATACGGCCCGTCAGGCTCATCCAGTCGGTGATGTCGAGCTTCATCGTAGCGTTGAAGCTGTAGCGGTGCTGACGGTTTTCGTTCAGCTCGCGGTTGGTGATCCACCACGGGTTCTCGACGCCCTTGAGGAATTCGAGGTCCCAGAACTGCTCCATATAGCGCGAGTCGGAACCCGGACGCTCGTAAATCTCGTATTTGCGGATGTCGTTGCCGCGCGGGAAGAGGTAGATGCCCACCAGCGGGTTGCGGTACTGGCCCTGAATAGTCTGGTTGCGGGTGTACTGCTTCATGTAGGTCGCGCCCACGTCGAGCGTCAGGCGGTCCTTGATAAGCATCGTCGTATTGCGGATCGAGAAATTGTAGCGGTTGTAGACATTGTTGGGTACGATACCGCGCGAATTGACGGCGGAAGCCGACGCATAGGTCTGGTTGCGTTCGGTACCGGCGGAAAGGCCCACCGAGTTGGTCTCGTTGAATCCGGTCTGGAAGAAATCCGCGGGATCGTACGAAGTCGGCGTGGCGAGTTTGCTGCCCCAGCTCATCATCGGCTCGATTTCGCTCGTGCCGTAGGTGTTCTGGAATTTGGGCATCACGAAGGGATGGGAGAAGGTCGTCGAGTTCGAATAGTTGACCCGCACGCGGCCCTCCTTGCCCTTCTTGGTGGTGATGAGGATCACACCGTTGGCGCCCTGAGCACCGTAGAGGGCCGAAGCCGTGGCACCCGAAAGGATCGACATGGACTCGATGTCGTCGGGGTTGAAGTTGGCGATACCTTCGAAGTCGCCGCCGTCGGGCGTTTCATACGTGCCTGAGGTCTGGCTCGAACGCAGGCTCGGAAGCGGAATACCGTCGATCACGTAGAGGGCGTTGTTCTCGCCGTTGATCGACTTGACGCCTCGCATCACCACGCGGGTCGAACCGCCGGCGCCCGATGCACTGGCATTGATCTGAAGGCCGGCGACCTTACCCGAAAGGGAGTTCATGAAGTTGGCGTCCTTGACCGAGGTGACGATGTCGCCGGCTACCTCCTGCACGTTGTAGGTCAGCGATTTCTCGGCGCGCTTGATACCGAGGGCGGTCACCACGACGGCGTCGAGCACCTCGTTGTCTTCGAGCATTACCACCTGAAGGGGCGCGGAGCCCGTTACGGGAAGGGTTTGCTTGGCATAGCCGATCAGCGAAATTTCGAGCGTGTCGCCGACCTTGGCCTGCGGCAGCATGAAATTGCCGTCGAGATCGACGGCCACGCCGGTCGTCGTGCCCTGAATCAGCACCGTGGCGCCGATCAGCGGCATGCCCTGAGCGTCCTTAACGGTTCCGCTGACTCCGCCCTGAGCGTTGTGGGGGGGGGGAATTTTTAGTTTTCTTCGAAAGGACGATGTGCTTGTCGCGAAGCGTGTAGGCGATGTCGGAACCTGCGAAAAGTTTGTCGAGCAGAGCCGTCAGCGGCTCGTCCTGCGCGGAAACGGTCACTTTGCGGTCGGTGTCGATGTCCGACGTGTTGTAGACGAACGAGCAGCCGGTCTGCTGCTGAACGGTTTGGAAAACGTTGACGATAGCGGCGTCCCGGACGTCGAGGCTGACGCGGGAAACGGACTGCTGCGTCTGTGCTGCGGCATGAGCGCCGAAGCATCCCAATACGAAAATCGGGATAAGAAACAGACAACGGAAACATGCGGAGACGGCATGCACTCCCCTGCCTGCTGCAAGGTAAGTTTTTTTCATGGATCTGAATTTAGGTTAGATTTTGAAAAGTAGATTGTCAAAAACCGCCGCTGCGTACAGCGGCCTGCGAAAACTGACGTATTATTCTCCCATAGGCGGTTCGGTGGTTTTCAGGTTGGTATTAGGTTATCGTTTAGGATTCGGGTAGATTTCGATGTCGTTGCCGACGACCTTGTAGGTGAACTTATAGGTGAGCTGCAGCACCGACATGATGTGGTAGATGCCGTCCTCGACGCGGAAGTCGCCGGAGAAGCGTTCGCTGCGCAGGGCTTCGTCCATAAAGCGGATATCGACGTTGTAGTAGCGTTTGAGTTCGGCGACGATCTCCCCGAAGGTGTCGTGCTCGAAGCAGAAGCGGCCGTCGATCCAGTTGATCGACCGGTCGGCCGAAGGTTCGTCGGTCAGGCGCATGGCGCCGGTCCGGGTATCGAACACCAACTGCTGCGAGGGGCGCAGGCGCACGGCGGCCTTCTCGTCGCCCGAAGCGTAGGCCTTGACCGCTCCTTCGAGCAGGACGGTGGTGATGCGGTGGTCGCTGTCGTCGTTGCGGATGTTGAAGCGGGTGCCGAGCACCTTGATGTCGAGTCCGTTGGTCGAGACGACAAAGGGCGCCTGAGCGTCGTGCTGCACCTCGAAATAGGCTTCGCCGTCCATCTTCACGCGGCGTTCGCGCGAAAAGAACGGAGCGACGTACTCGACGCTGCTGGCGGAGTTGAGCCAGACCTTGGTGCCGTCGGGCAGCACCACCTGCGAACGTTCGCCCAGATGGGTGATGACGGTCAGGGGCTGCGCAAGGCGTTTGGAAAGCGACACGGTGGTAACGCCCCCGGCCAGCAGAATCACCGCCACGGCGGCAGCGGCGGCGGCGCGGACCGCGATGCGCCGCAAGGAGATACGGCGTCCGGCGTGCATGCGGCGCTTGAACTGACGGAGCGAACGCTCGACGTCGATACCGGCCGTATCGTTGATACGGTCGTTGACATATAATATGTAATAAACCTCCCCAAGCAGTTTGCGGTTGGCGGCCGACGCGTCGTACCACGCTTCGACGGCCGCGGCCTCCGCAGCATTCAGTTCGCCTCTCAGGTAGGCTGCCAATACTTCTTCGCTGATCTGTAAATTCGTCATCTGTTCGCTAATCTATATAGTAATACAATCCGTCGGCAGAGGATGCTAAACGGAATTCAAAAAAAATAGGGAATTTTCGGTATTTTTTCAGTGCAGGTCCGGCCACAACAGCAAAACGACGAGCGGCCAGTACTCTTTCAGCTCTTCGCGCAGCAGGCGCACGGTCTGCCCGATCCGGTAATTGACCGTCTGCGGCGACACGCCGAGCGCGGCGGCGATCTCCTTGTGGGTCCTGCCTTCGAGCCGGTGCATGCGGAAAGTCTGCTGGAATTCGGGCGGCATCTTGCGCAGCGCGGCCGTGAGACGCTCCACCAGTTCGCCTTCGAGGTAAAAATCGGGATCGTCGAACTCCTCTTCGTAGTATTCGGCGAGCTGGCGGATCACGCGGTTTTTGATCGTATCGCGCGACATATGGTTGATCGCCTTGTTCTTGACGATGGTGAACAACAGCGACTTGAGGGGCATTTCGGGCAGCAGCGACGTGCGGTTTTCCCAGACCCACATCAGCGTATCCTGCACCAGCTCCTCGGCGCGGGCCGGGGTGACGAAACGGGTGGCGTAGGTACAGAGGGGTTTATAATAACGGCGGAAGAGCGCGTCGAAACATTTTTCGTCTCCGGCGCGGAGCAAACCCACAACCGTACGGTTGTCTTGCATGTTGATTGTTTGCGCGTTATCTGTCATAGGCCGGGTTATTCGCACGATTCGGCTGCCGCCGGAGACGGAATCAGCCTTTAGCAAAAGTACTATTTAATCCGATATTTCCAAAAAACTTCGCATGCACCGCATCGTTACGGCCCGTACGGAGGAGGGAAACGCATTTTCCGAATATCGCCCCCCCCGAAGCGGGAATACCGCCGAATTTTATTACCTTTGCGGTGCAGGTCCGCTCTGTCGCTGCCGGCCGTGGCCGGGAGAGGAAAGTCCGGGCAACGCAGAGCGCCGCGCAAGCTAATGACTTGATATCCGTGAGGGTATAGGAGCGTAACAGAAAAGAACCGCCCACAAGGGATTTCCCGGCGGGTAAGGGTGAAAAGGCGGGGTAAGAGCCCACCGCGGGGGCAGCGATGTCGCCCGGCAGTACGTCTCGCGGGTTGCAAGACCGTGTATACCGGCAATTAAGGGTTGCTCGCCCGATGCCGGGGGGTAGGTTGCTTGAGACGGCAGGAGACTGCCGCCCTAGATAAATGACAGAGGTCCGGGGTTCGCCCCGGAAACAGAACCCGGCTTACAGGACCTGCACGTACGGAACGTTCTCTTTTCGAGAACGTTCCTTCTTTTTCAGGCGCAGCCTTATCCGCATCCGCGGGTTTTGCCGCCCTGCCGCCTCGCGTTTCGATTCCCCGAACGCGGGGCGTACCGATTGCTCTGCGGCGGCTGTTCAGGCCGCCGGTTTTCCCCGCCCTTCGGTCCGCCGCCGCTGTGGTGGCATTTTTTTTGACGCACTGCCGCGCAATGGCGAATCTGCGCGAACACATACGGCAAAGCAGCGGCTACAAATGGTGGATTCTGGGCATGATCATGCTCGGAACGTTCATGGCCGTGCTGGACGTGACGGTGGTGAACGTCGGACTGCCGGCGATCATGTCGGCCTTCGGCATCGGCATCTCGTCGGCCGAATGGGTCATCACGGCCTACATGATTACGATGACGATCATGCTTCCGTCGGCCGGGTGGTTTGCGGACCGGTTCGGCAACAAACGCGTCTACATGCTCGGACTGGTGCTGTTCACGCTCGGCTCGTGGCTCTGCGGCAAGGCTTCGAGCGACCCGTTCCTGATCGGGGCGCGGGCCTTGCAGGGCGTAGGCAGCGGCATCATACAAGCGCTGGGACTGGCGATCGTGACGCGCGAGTTCAAGCCCGCGGAGCGCGGTCTGGCGCTGGGTCTGTGGTCGATGGCCGCGGCGGCTTCGATCTCGTTCGGGCCGCTGCTGGGCGGCTATCTGGTCGATGCGTACAGCTGGCACAAGATATTCGACGTGAACGTGCCGGTCGGAGTGCTGGCCGTCCTGCTCGCGGCATTCGTCCAGAAGGAGTGGAAGAACCAGACGCGCAGCCCGTTCGACTGGCAGGGGTTCGCGGCCATCGTGCTCTTCATGCCGCTGGCGATCTATGCGCTGGCGCGGGGCAATTCGCCGTCGAATCCCGGCGGGTGGAGCGCGCCCGAAGTGATCGGCTGTTTCATCGTCGCGGGGGCGGCGCTGGCGTGGTTCATCGTCGCGGAGCTGCGCAATCCCGCGCCGCTGCTGCAGATCCGGCTGCTCGCGGAACGCAACTTCGGAATTTCGATGGCCGTGCTGACGCTCTTCGCCATAGGCATGCTCGGCGGCACCTATCTGCTGCCGCTCTACATGCAGCGGGGACTGGGATACACGGCGCTGGCGGCGGGAAGCATGTTCCTGCCCGTAGGTGTGATTCAGGGCGTGCTCTCGGCCGTTTCGGGTTATCTGACCCGCTACGTCAGGCCGCTGCTGCTGAGCGCGGCGGGCATTCTGATCATGGCGCTGAGTTTCTGGCTCGCCAGCCGTTTCACGCTCCACACCACGCACGGACATATTCTCTTCATACTCTATCTGCGCGGCTTCGGCATGGGACTTACGTTCGCGCCGCTCAACCTCTTCTCGCTCAAGAACCTCACCCAGCAGGACATGGCCGCGGCGGCCGGCATTTCGAACAGCATCAAACAGCTGGCCGGAAGCATCGGAATCGCCCTCCTGACGGTGATCTTCTCGGCGCGAACCTCCTACCACGCCGCACACGAGACCGTCTCCGCGGCGCAGACCTACGTCGAAGGGGTCACGGACGCCCTGCGCGTGGTGGCGGTCATCACGCTGGCGGCGTTGCTTCCGCTGCTGGGGGTCTTCCGGAAAAAACGGCCGGGAAAGAGCGGAGTGAAAGGTGCGGCAACCCCTTCGCCGGGAGAGGCCGTCTCCGGCAAAACCGACAAGACAACCATTTACCGGACAAAACCCGAATAGGGCGGCGTCCGCCGGACACAAATAAAACGCCTGCACCCGGAGAAGGATGCAGGCGTATTCGTATGCCGGGCAGGGTTATTCCAGCCCCATGCGTTTGCGGGCGAAGGGCATGACCCACGCCGGAGCCTGCTGTTTAGACAGCAGGTCGCGCATGTATTCCATGTACGGCTCCACGTGGCGGAAGTAGATTTTCAAACCTTCGCAGAGCGAGTTTTTCGGGCTTCCGTCGGCACCGCGGTCGAAGCGGTGCTTGGGGCACTCGCCACGGCAGGCGAAGTAGAATTTGCAGCGCAGACATTCCGTGGGCAGCGTGTTGCGCTTGTTCAGGCCGAATTCGCGGCGTTTGGCCGTGCGGTAGATTTCGTCGAGCGGCGTCTGGGCGATGTTGCCCAGTTTGTATTCGGGGTAGACGAAGTGGTCGCAGGAGTAGACGTCGCCGTTGTGCTCGACGACCAGCGCGTCGCCGCACGTCTCGCCCATCGAGCAGACGCCCGGCTGCACGCCGCACCACTGGGCCAGCGAGGCGTCGAACATCTGGACGTAATAGCGGCCCACGTCGCCCACGACCCACTGGTCGAAAACGTCGCACAGAAAACGCCCGTAGCCTTCGGCCGTGACGGACCACTCGGCCACCCGCGCGCCTTCGCGGTCGGGGGAGACGATCAGCGGACGGTGGAAGCCCGGCTTGTCGACGACATGCTCCACGGCGGGCAGGAACTGCATGTATTTGCTGTGGACCGTGTCGCGGAAAAAGCGGTAGATCTCCGCGCCGCGGCCTTCGCAGCGACGGTTCACGACGCTCAGCGTATTGAATTCCACGCCGCTGCGTTCGAACATCCGCACGGTCTCCATGACGCGCGCGAAGGTCGGCTTGCCGCCTTTGGTAAGGCGGAAAGCGTCGTGAATGTCTTCGGGACCGTCGAGCGAGACGCCCACCAGAAAATTGTTCGACGCGAACAGATCACACCACGCCTCGTCGACCAGCGTGCCGTTGGTCTGAAGGGTGTTCTCGATGCGTTTGCCGTCGGCGTATTTCCGCTGGAACTCCATGGCCCGGCGGTAGAAATCGACGCCCAGCAGCAGCGGTTCGCCGCCGTGCCAGCAGAACTGGACCGTATCGACTTCGTTGGCGCAGATGTATTGTTTGACGTAAAGTTCCAGCAGTTCGTCGCTCATCACGGCCTGCCGGCCGCCGTACTGCACCGCCTTGTCGAGGTAATAGCAGTAGTGGCAATCGAGGTTGCAGGCCGAGCCGGCCGGCTTGAGCATCGTCGAAAAGGCCACGGGGCCGGCCTGCTTCTCGGCGTCGCGGAAAGTGAAGATGTCTTTCGATTTCATAGGCAAGCGGGAAAGTCCGGACAAAAATAATAAAATCCCGACAATATCCGCCATGAATGTTCAAAAGAGTCTCCGAAACAGCAAATCCGGAAAGCCGCCGCGACACCGCGAATGGCCGGCGTCCGGAATGCGGAAGGGCGCGGCGGGTCCGGCACCCTGCCCGCAGAGCACGGCCGGAGTGGACAACGGAAACAAAAAAGTGACCATATAAAGGATTTATTGAGATAGTTTTTGTATTTTTGGAGCCATAAATCCGTTCAAAAAATGCACTATTCGGACTTGGACTCCATTAACGGCCGGATTTTCAACCGGACAGAAGTTTCGCTCGGCGAAGCGGAACTCCGGGAAGTCGAGGCATGTTACCGTTTTCTCGAAGATTTCGAGCAGGGAAAAGTAATATACGGCATCAACACCGGTTTCGGCCCCATGGCCCAGTACCGGATCGGCGATGCCGACCTGAACAGCCTGCAATACAACATCATACGTTCGCACAGCTGCGGTGCGGGCGAGACGCTGCCCGACATCTGCGTGCGTGCGGCCATGCTTGCGCGCTTGCAAACCTTTCTCAACGCCAAATCGGGCGTACATCCCGACGTGGTGCGGATTCTGGCCGATTTCCTCAACAACGAAATATATCCGCTCGTGCCGCGCCACGGCAGCGTCGGCGCCAGCGGCGACTTGGTGCAGCTGGCGCATATCGCACTGGCGCTGATCGGCGAATCGGAAGTGTCGTTCCGCGGCGAAACCGTCTCCGCGGCCGAAGCGATGAAGGCGTGCGGCATAACGCCGCTCAGGCTCCGCATCCGCGACGGGCTGGCGCTGACCAACGGCACAGCCGTGATGACGGGAATCGGCATGGTGAACCTCGCGCAGGCCCGCCGCCTGCTCGACTGGGCCGTGAAGGCTTCGGTGATGCTCAACGAGGTGGTCGAATCGTACGACGACTTCATGGCCGAGCCGCTCAACGCCTGCAAGCTCCACGCCGGGCAGATCGAAATCGCCCGCCGGATGCGCGAAATATGCGCATCGAGCCGCCGCCTGCGCAAGCGCGAAACGGAACTTTACAACGGCGACACGGGAGAGGCTCCGACCTTCAAGCACAAGGTGCAGCCCTACTATTCGCTGCGCTGCACGCCCCAGATACTGGGTCCGGTGCTCGAAACGCTCGAACAGGCGGAGAAGATACTCGTCGAAGAGTTCAATTCGGTGGACGACAATCCGGTGGTGGACCCCAAGACGGGGACCATCTACCACGGCGGCAACTTCCACGGCGACTACGTTTCGCTGGAGATGGACAAACTCAAGATCGCCGTCACGAAGATGACGATGCTCGCCGAGCGGCAGCTGAACTACCTCTTCCACGACCGCATCAACGAAACGCTGCCGCCGTTCGTGAACCTCGGCAAGCTGGGGCTCAACTACGGCCTGCAGGCGGCGCAGTTCACGGCGACCTCGACCACGGCCGAATCGCAGACGCTTTCGAATCCGATGTACGTGCACTCGATACCCAACAACAACGACAATCAGGATATCGTCAGCATGGGCACCAACGCCGCGATGCTGACCCGTCAGGTGATCGAAAACGGCTATCAGGTGCTGGCGATCGAGATGCTCGCGCTGGTGCAGGCCGCGGATTATCTGGAGTGCGCCGCAGAACTGTCGGCCCAGACCCGGCAGCTGTACGACGACATCCGCCGCATCGTACCCAAGTTCATCGACGACACGCCCAAATACCGGGAGATCGCAGCCATCGAAAACTTCCTCAAACAGCAAGCATGACCGAACCGACGAAATATGCGCTCGTCACCGGCGGAAGCCGGGGCATAGGCCGCGAGATATGTCTCAAGCTGGCCCGGAGCGGCTACTACGTACTCATCAACTACCGCTCGAACGCCGACGAAGCCCAAAGGACGCTCGAAGGCGTCCGCGCCGCGGGCGGCGACGGGGAGACCCTGCGGTTCGACGTGGCCGCGGGCGAAGAGACCGCGGCGGCGATCGCGGCGTGGCAGGAGCGGCACAAGGGAGCCGTCATCGAGGTGGTGGTGAACAACGCGGGCATCCGCAGCGACACTCTGATGATGTGGATGGAGCCGCAGCAGTGGCACTCGGTAGTGGATACCGGCCTCGGAGGATTCTACAACGTCACGCGCCCGCTGCTGAAGGACATGCTGGTCAAACGTTTCGGCCGCATCGTCAACATCGTCTCGCTGTCGGGAATCAAGGGACTGCCCGGACAGACCAACTATTCGGCGGCCAAAGGCGGCGTGATCGCGGCGACGAAGGCGCTGGCGCAGGAGGTGGCCAAGAAAGGCGTGACGGTAAACGCCATCGCGCCGGGATTCGTACGCACGGACATGACCGCCGACCTCGACGAAGCGGAACTCAAAAAACAGATACCCGCCGGACGCTTCTGCGAGGCGGAGGAGGTCGCCGATCTGGCGATGTTCCTCATCTCGGACAAGGCCTCCTACATCACGGGGGAGGTGATATCGATCAACGGAGGATTATACACCTGACACCATGGAAAACAGAGTAGTCATCACCGGACTGGGCATCTGGTCCTCGATCGGCACCAGTCTCGGCGAAGTGACCGAATCGCTGCGCGAAGGGCGTTCGGGCATCGGGCTGGACCCGGAGCGCAGGGAGCTGGGATACATATCGGCGCTGACCGGCATCGTCAAGCGCCCCGAACTGAAGGGGGCGCTCGACCGCCGCAAGCGGCTCTGCCTGCCCCAGCAGGGCGAGTACGCCTACATGGCCACGGCCGAGGCGATGCGCAACGCGGGAATGGACGAAGCGTTTCTGGCGGCCAACGAGGTCGGCATCATCTACGGCAATGACAGCAGCGCGGCCCCGGTGATCGAGGGCATCGACATCATCCGCGCCAAGCGGAATACGGCGATGGTCGGTTCGGGAAACATCTTCCAGTCGATGAACTCGACCGTCACGATGAACCTCTCGGTGATCTTCAACCTGCGGGGCGTCAACCTCACCCTCTCGGCGGCCTGCGCCAGCGGCTCGCACGCGATCGGCATGGGATACCTGATGATCCGGCAGGGACTGCAGGAGCGCATCGTATGCGGCGGAGCGCAGGAGGTGAACCTCTATTCGGTCGGCAGTTTCGACGGGCTGGGAGCCTTCTCGAAGCGCGAATCGGACCCCGCGGCGGCATCGCGCCCCTTCGATAAGGACCGCGACGGGCTGGTGCCGAGTGGAGGCGCGGCGACCGTGATCCTCGAAAGCTACGACTCGGCGGTGCGCCGGGGCGCGGCGATACTGGGCGAAGTGGCCGGATACGGATTCTCGTCGAACGGCGAGCATATCTCCGTGCCGAACGTGGACGGACCGCGCCGCTCGCTGCTGCGCTGTCTGGCGGATGCGGGCATGCAGCCCGGAGAGATTCCCTACGTCAACGCCCACGCCACCTCGACGCCGCTGGGCGACTACAACGAAGCGCTGGCCATCGACGAGGTGTTCGGCGCGAACAGGCCCTACGTCGCCTCGACCAAGTCGATGACCGGCCATGAAATGTGGATGGCGGGAGCCAGCGAAATCGTCTACTCGATGCTGATGATGGAGCACGGATTCATCGCCCCGAACATCAATTTCGCGCAGGGAGACGAAGCCACCTCGAAGCTCAACATCCCCGCCCGCAAGGTGGACCTCGCCTTCGACCGCTTTCTGTCGAACTCGTTCGGATTCGGCGGAACCAACTCGACCCTCATTATCAAGAAATGCAAATAAATCCCACGCAGACAATGACACAACAGGAACTCATCGAAAAAATCAATACCGTTTTGGCCGACGAATTCGAAGTGGAGCAGGAGGTCATCACCCCCGATGCGCCGCTGCTCGAAACGCTCGACCTCGACAGCCTCGATCTGGTGGATGTCGTGGTGCTCGTCGACAAGAATTTCGGCGTGACGCTCACGGGTCCCGACTTCAAGGAGCTGAAGACTTTTCAGGACTTCTACGACCTGATCATCAGCCGGACGAATGGCAAATAACGACAAACGGTGGAGCGGACGCTCGCGCGGCGGATCTTTCGGATACGGTTTCTTCATCTTCCTGATGAACGTGTTCGGAATACGCGCCGCGTACGCTTTCCTCTCGCTGGTAGTCGTCTACTTCATCCCTTTCGCACCCCGCGCCACGCGGGCCGTCTGGTTCTATAACCGCCGCATACTCCGTTACGGCGTCTTCCGCTCGGCGGTCAAACTCTATGCCCACTATTACGCGCTGGGGCAGACCATCATCGACCGGGTGGCCATCGGCAGCGGCATGGCGGACCGGTATAAATTCGAATTCGAGAATTACGACGCTTTCCTGCGTCTGCTCGACGGCGGGCGCGGCGCGGTGATCATCGGCGCGCACGTCGGCTGCTGGGGCACGGGGGCCGGGTTCTTCGGCGACTACGCCCGCAAAATGCACCTCGTGATGTACGACGCCGAATACCGGCGGATCAAAAACGTCATGGACAAGCACTGCAAACAGGAGGGCTACAAGGTGATCCCCGTGAACGAGGGCGGCATCGAGTCGATCCTGCGGATCAAGGAGGTGCTCGACAGCAGGGAGTACGTCTGCTTTCAGGGCGACCGCTTCGTCGAAGGCGGCGCCACGGCACCGGTGACCTTCATGGGCCGCAAGGCCCTCTTCCCGGCGGGACCCTTCGTCGTCGCCGAGAAGTTCCGGGCGCCGGCGGTATTCTACTATGCGATGCGCGAACGCGGCAGGCGTTACCGCTTCATCTTCGACATTCCGGAGACGCCGGACGGCAAAACCCCGAACGCCGTGCTCGAAAGCTACGTCCGCTCGCTCGAAGCCGTGGTGAGGCGCTATCCGCAGCAATGGTTCAATTTCTATCGGTTCTGGTCGTGAGCGCATGTAGCATATTACTCATTTCGGCAAACCGTCACACGTCGCCCTACCCCGTTTATCCGCTCGGAATTTCCTACCTGAAAACCTACCTTGAGCGCACGATAAGCGGGATACGTGTCGATACGGCCGACTGCAACCTGCTCACGGACGAAGAGCTGGCCGAACGCATCCGCACGCTCGCGCCCCGCTACATCGGGGTGTCGCTGCGCAACGTGGACGGCGCCAATTCGCTCGACCGGCGGGGGTTTCTGCCGGAGTACAAGGCGCTGATCGACGTCATACGCGCAGCCAGCGACGCACCCCTGATTATCGGCGGGGCGGGATTCTCGATCTATCCGCAGGCGTTCATGCGGGAGCTGGGGGCCGATTACGGCATTCACGGCGAGGGCGAAGGGCCGCTGGCGGAGCTGATCGGAGCCTTGGAGCGGGGCGAAACCGGGGCAGACATTCCGGCGGTCTACACCCGCGACGGCCGCACGGGAAACGGACCTATGGGAAACGGCCCTGCGGAAAACCGTCTCTCGGAAAACGAACGCACGGAAAACACACCCACGGAAAACGAACGCACCAACAGCCCCACCGGAAACGAACGCACGGGAAACGGGCGGCGCAGTTACCTGCCGGCGATCGAAGTGGAGTTCGAGCCGGAGCTGACCGGGTATTACTGGAAGCGGAGCGGCATGCTCAACATCCAGACCAAGCGGGGGTGCCCCTACGAGTGCATCTACTGTTCGTATCCTCATATCGACGGGCGGTGCGTGCGCACGATGGACCCCGAAATCATCGCCGAAAACATCCTCCGCGCCAAGCGCGATTACGGCATAAATTACCTGTTCTTCACCGACTCGGTGTTCAACATCCGTCCCGAATACAACGTCCGGCTGGCCGAAACGCTCATCCGGCGCGGGACGAACGTCGCGTGGGGCGCCTACTTCTCGCCGCGGGGCATCGACGCCGAGCAGATGCGGCTGTTCAGGGCTTCGGGCCTGACCCACATCGAATTCGGCACCGAGTCGTTCTGCGACCGGACGCTGGAAGCCTACGGCAAACGCTTCACCTTCGGCGACGTCGTGCGGGCCAGCCGGCTGGCGCTGGACAACGGGGTCTACTACGCCCACTTCCTGATTCTGGGCGGGTACGGCGACACGCGGGAGCATGTGCGCGAAACGATCGAAAATTCGCGCCGGCTGGAATACACCGTCATGTTCCCCTATGCGGGCATGCGCATCTATCCGCACACCCGGCTGGCGGAGCTGGCCGCACGCGAAGGCGTCATCGGCCCGGACGACGACCTGCTGGCGCCGGCCTATTACATCGCCCCGGACTTCGACTTGGAAGAGGCCCGCAGCGCAGCCGCCGCGACGGGCAAGGCGTGGGTTTTCCCCGACGACCCGCAGAGCGCGCTGGTCGATACGCTGCGGCTGAAACGAAATAAAAAAGGACCTTTATGGGAGTACCTGAGAAAGCCCTGATTGCAGCGGACGAAATAGTGGAATACATTCCGCAGCGGCCGCCGATCGTCATGGCGGATGCCTTCTACGGCATCGGCGAAGACGGATGCGCCCGCAGCGGGCTGACCGTATGCGAAGACAACATCTTCGTCGAAGAGGGCGCGCTCAGCGAGTGCGGCCTGATCGAGCATATCGCCCAGTCGGCCGCCCTGCGCGCAGGCTACATGGACCGCAGCCGCGGCGAAAAGGTGCGGCTGGGATATATCGGGGCCGTGAACGACCTGAAAGTCCACGCACTGCCCCCGGTCGGCAGCCGGCTCGTCACGACGATCGCCGTCGAACAGGCGGTAATGAACGTAACCCTGCTTTCGGCACGGACCGAATGCGGCGTAAAGCCCGTCGCCGAGTGCCGGATGAAAATATACATGGAAGAGTGATGGTACGCAGAAAAACAGCCGAGGCGAGTCTGGTCGGCAAGACGTCGCTGCGCGTAAGGTTCAGCGAGGTGGACTCGATGCAGATCGTGTGGCACGGCGAATACGTGCGCTATTTCGAGGACGGACGCGAGGCCTTCGGGCGCGAATTCGCGGGGCTGGGCTACATGGACATCCATGCCAGCGGATACACCGCGCCGATCGTCGAACTGCAGCTGCAATACAAAAAGCCGCTGCGCGTAAACGACACGGCCGTGGTCGAGACCCGCTATATCGCCACCGAAGCGGCGAAAATCTGTTTCGAATACACGATCCGCAGCGGCACCGACGGCGAAATCGTCGCCGAGGGAAGCTCGACGCAGGTGTTTCTCGACGCCCGCGGCGAGCTGCAGCTGCTCGCGCCGGAGTTCTACCGCAAATGGAAGGAGAGATGGGACGTGAAGTAGCGGTCTGGTGGGGACCTGACAGCATCCTGTCAGCGCTCGGATTCGGCACGCGGGAGAATATGGAGGCCGTGCGCGCCGGGAGGACGAATCTCTCGGCATGGCACGACGGCACGCCCGTCTGCCAGATCGACCCGGAACGGTTTGCGCAGCTGACGGCGGAGCGGGCAGTGGCGGAATACACGCCCGCGGAACGACTGGCGCTGCTGACGCTCGGCGAGGTGATCGCCCGATCGGGCGTGTCGCCCGCGAACGAACGGACGCTCGTCCTGCTCTCCACGACCAAAGGCAACATCGGCCTGCTGAACGGCGATCCGGCGAAATGCGACCTGAACGACACGGCGGAGGTCGTCGGAAGGCATTTCGGGGCGGCGAACCGGCCGCTGGTGATCTCGAACGCCTGCATTTCGGGCGTGTCGGCCATCGTCGTCGCGTCGCGGCTGATCCGCAGCGGCGAGTACGACCATGTCTTCGTCGCGGGATTCGACCTGCTGTGCGATTTCATCGTCAGCGGATTCAACGCCTTCAAATCGGTAAGTCCCGCGCTCTGCCGCCCCTACGACGCGGCGCGCGACGGGCTGACGCTGGGCGAAGCCGGCGGCGCGGTGCTGCTCACGACCGACCGAGAGCTTTCGGCCACGGGCATCACCGTGGCGGGAGGCGGCATCTCCAACGACGCGAACCACATATCGGCTCCGTCGCGCACGGGCGACGGACTCGCGTTCGCAATCGGCGCAGCGCTCCGCGAAGCGTCGCTCGGCGCCGCAGCGATCGGCATGGTCAATCCCCACGGCACGGCGACGCTCTACAACGACGAGATGGAGAGCCGGGCGCTGCATCTCGCGGGACTGTGCGGCACGCCCTGCAACTCGCTCAAACCCTATTTCGGGCATACGCTCGGCGCATCGGGCGTCATCGAAAGCATCGTCACGGTGCACGGATTGGCCGAAGGAACCGTCTTCGGCGTCAAAGGCTATGCGGAGTGCGGGGTGCCCTATCCGCTGAACATAAGCGCGGAACACCGCACGACCCGGACGGACGCCGCGCTGAAAACGGCGTCGGGATTCGGCGGCTGCAACGCCGCGGCGGTATTCCGGCGCGGGACGGGCCGGAACGCATACGGCACGGACGAGACGGGCAGCACGGACGAGAATGCCGCGGCGGAGCGAAGCGACGTTTTCGGCGGACGATACTGCGACGGAGAGAATCCCGCCCGTCAGGACGGGACAAACGGCGCCGAAACCGACCGGGACGACGCACAGAACAAACGCAGGCAGGAAACAGCCGGCGGACAACCCGGATTCACCGGAGCGGACGAGAGTAACGCCGCAGCGAACGTCGGACAGAAAGAGTGCGCCGCTGCGAACGAAAACAACGTCATAACAAACGCCGGACAGGCAGGCGGCGACGAGACCGAAGAGATACGCACCGCCCGCGACACGGCGCACGTCGCCATAACGCGGCATCCGGAGATGCCGTTCGGCGTCTTCATCCGCGAGAGATACCGCGCGCTGGCAGACCCGAACATGAAGTTTTCGAAGATGGACGACCTCTGCAAGCTGGCCTACGTCGCATCGTGCGAACTGCTGGCCGGGCGACGTCCCGACTGCCCGGCCGAGCGGATCGGCGTGGTGCTGGCCAACCGCAGCGCATCGCTCGACAGCGACATGCGCCATCAGGCCGTCATCGACGCCGACGACGGGGGCGGGGCCTCTCCGGCGGTGTTCGTCTACACGCTCCCGAACATCATGCTGGGGCAGATCGCGATCAAGCACGGGCTGAAAGGCGAGAGCACTTTTTTTGCGTTCCCCGACAAAAGCTGTAACTTTATCCGGAAATACGCCGAAGGACTGATCGCCCAAGGACGCATGGACGCCGTCGTATGGGGCTGGTGCGAACTCTGCGGCGGGGAGTACGACTGTGAACTGACATTAACCGAAAAACTCGAATAGATACGATGGAAAATCTGGAACTGCAACTCAAACAGCAGATTATCGAAGCGCTGAATCTGGAGGAGATCACCGCCGAAGAGATCGCCACCGACGCGCCGCTGTTCGGCGAAGGACTCGGACTGGATTCGATCGACGCCCTCGAAATCACGCTCCTGCTCGAAAAACACTACGGCATCCGGCTGGCCAACCCGGCCGAAGCCAAACCGATATTCCACTCGGTCGCCACGCTGGCCGACTATATCCGTAAAAACCGCAAATGAACATAGCCGTCCGGGGCATAGGGATCATCTCGGCACTCGGCAACGGGGCCGGGGAGACGCTGGCGGCCCTGCGGGCCGGACGCAGCGGGATCGGGAAGCCGACGCTTTTCCGTTCGGCCGTCGACGTGCCCGTCGGAGAGGTCCGGCGCGACAACCGGGCGCTCGGCGAACTGCTCGGCATCCCGGCGCGTGAGACCCCTTCGCGCACGGCCCTGCTGGGGATGATCGCCGCGGCGCAGGCCGTGGCCGATGCGGCGATTCCCGCCGCGGCGCGCGTGGCACTCGTTTCGGGGACTTCGGTCGGCGGCATGGACCTCACGGAGAACTTCTACCGCGACTTCAGGTCGGACAACGGCAGAGGCCGCCTGCGCTCAGTGGCGGGGCACGACTGCGCCGACAGCACCCGCCGGATCGCGGAGTACTGCGGCATCACGGGTTACACGGCGACCGTCAGCACGGCCTGTTCGTCGGCCGCGAACGCCGTCATCACCGGAGCCTTGCTGCTCGAAAACGACATGGCCGATTATGTCGTGGCCGGAGGCACCGACGCACTGTGCCGCTTCACGCTCAACGGATTCAACTCGCTCTCGATTCTCGACCGGGAGCGGTGCCGCCCGTTCGACGCCACGCGCGCAGGGCTGAATCTGGGCGAAGGGGCGGGATATGTCGTCCTTGCGCGCGAAGAACCGGGCATGCGCTCCTACTGCCGCCTTGCGGGGTACGCCAACGCCAACGACGCCCACCACCAGACCGCTTCGTCCGAGACGGGCGAGGGGGCGTACCGCGCCATGGCCGAAGCGCTGGCCCGGAGCGGGCTGGAGCGCGTGGACTACATCAACGCACACGGCACGGCGACGCCGAACAACGACCTGACCGAAGGCACCGCCCTGCGGCGGCTGTTCGGCGAGCTGGTGCCGCCCTTCAGTTCGACGAAGGGCTTCACCGGGCATGCGCTGGCCGCGGCGGGCGGCATCGAAGCCGTGCTGTCGGCGCTGGCCATCGGGCACGGACTGCGCTACGGCAATCCCGGATTCGCGGAGCCGATTCCGGAGCTGGGGCTGCGTCCCGTCGCGGAGACGGAAGCCGCAGCCGTAAATTCGGTGCTGTCCAATTCGTTCGGGTTCGGCGGAAACTGTTCCTCACTGATATTCGCAAAATGAAGGCATACGTCAATTGCATAACATCGGGCGCGGAGCTGCGCAGCGACATCAAGGTCCTGATTCCCGAAATGAACCTGCGGCGGCGGATGAGCCATGTCGTGAAGTCGGGCGTGGCCGCCGGCATCGAATCGCTGCTGGAATTCGGCGCACGGGCGCCGATCGACGCGATAATCACCGCGACGGGACTGGGGTGCATCGCCGACAGCGAGAAATTCCTCGACGGGCTGATCGCAGGCGATGAGACGATGCTCAACCCCACGCCGTTCATCCAGTCGACCTTCAACACGGTCGGCGCGCAGATCGCCCTGCTGCGCGGACTGCACTGTTACAACACCACCTACGCCCACCGCTGGACGAGTTTCGAGAACGCGCTTACGGACGCCGCACTGCGCATCGGCGCGGGCTGGTCGCAGGCCGTGCTGGTCGGCGCATTCGACGAGACGACGCCCTCGGTCGAAAAGGTTCTGCAGCGGCTCCGCGTCGCGCAGGAGGGGAGATGGGGCGAATCGTCGGTATTCTTCGTGCTGACGGCCGAGCGGTTCGACTGTTCGGTCGCCGAAATCACGGGAATCCGCATCCCGGCCGGGACTCCGGCGGCGGACGGCGGATATCCGGCGGGCGGAGAAACAAACGGAGAGACGGGCGGAGAAGAGAAGTCCCGCGCCGAAGCCCCCTCCGGAAAGGCATACGGAAACGAAAACGCCTGCGTCGGGGAATCCGGCGCGGAAGCGTCCGAAGGCCGGGCGATACGGGCTTCGCAAACCGGCGTCAAGCCGCACTTTACAGCGATCGCCGAGGTATTCCGGCAGGCGGTCGCGGAGAACGCCGGGCATAAGATCACGCTTTACAACGACTTTTCGGGCCGCACCGAATCGGCCATGGAACTGACATGTATGTAGCCGCCGTCATAATCGCCGCGGGATTCGTCCTGTTCTACTGCTCCTACCAGATACGGCTGGGGGCGTACGTCCGCACGCTGTGCCGCAACCGGGCCGCGGGACGGGTCGTCGCGCTGACGTTCGACGACGGACCGGACCCGGAGATGACGCCCCGCGTGCTGGACCTGCTCCGGGAGAGGGGCGTAAGGGCGACATTCTTCCTCGTCGGCGCAAAGGCCGAGCGGCATTCGGAACTGGTGCGCCGCATCGCCGCCGAAGGGCACGATACAGGCATACACACTTGGGAGCACGCAGCCGGGTTCCCGATGCGGAGCAGCCGGGCGATGACGGCCGACATCCTGCGGTGCAGGGAGTCGCTCCGGCAGATCGCCGGCGTGGAGACGCACCTTTTCCGGCCGCCGTTCGGGGTCACCAACCCGATGGTGGCGCGGGCCGTGAAGCGGACGCAGAGCCGCTGCATCGGGTGGAGCGTCCGCTCGTTCGACACGCTTCTGCACCGCAGCCGCGAAGCCGTGGCGGAGCGCATAGCCCGCCGGCTGGGCGACGGCAAGGTGATCCTGCTGCACGACGACCGTCCCGGCGCGGATCGGCTGCTAAGGCTGGTTCTCGACGACCTGAAGCGGCGCGGCTACGGCACGGCGACCGTATGCGAACTGTTTAAAATCGAAAAACCATGAAAATAACCTCCCTGCTAATTCCCTTTGCGCTGCTGTCGGCGCTGACGGCCCAAGGACAGCTGCCCGACTCGTTCCGGGAGCGGCTCGCCCAAGCCAGCCGCGATAACAAGACCATTCAGTGCGACTTCACGCAGCACCGGCAGGTGCGCCGGATGAAGGGCGAAATCGAGCTAAAAGGCCGTTTCTACTACGACAACACCAAAGCCATGGCGCTCGAATACACCGTGCCTGCGGGCGACAAAGTCATCATCCGCGACGACCGCATCATCCTCAGGACCGCCGGGCAGGTGACCGAAACGGCCACCTCGGCCAATCCCATGCTGCAGCAGGTCGCGCTGATGATCCGCGCCAGCATGACGGGCGACCTCTCGCAGTTCGGCGAGGGGTGGCAGATCGGCTACGACGAAACGGAGGGCGCGGGGACCGTACGGATGGTACCCCTGTCGCGCCGCGCCCGCAAATACATCGACTCGATCACGCTCCGCTTCGACTTGGAGAACATGACGCTCGACCGGATGGAGCTGAACGAAACCGAAGGCGGACATTCGGTCTACGAGTTCCGCGACAAACGATTCAACCTCGCGGTCGATCCCGCGAAATTCAACCCCTGACCTCCGATCCCGACTCAGATGCAGAAACTCTTCAGCGACATAGACAACTACCTCTCGGCAGAGGACCGGCTCGCGTTCCGGGTCCGGCTCGATGCGGCGCATCCGGTCTACGCAGGGCACTTCCCCGGCAACCCCGTGCTGCCGGGCGTCTGCACGCTGCAGATCGTCCGGGAGTGTCTGGAGCGCGGCACGGGACGCAGGCACCGCTTCACGGCGATCCGCGAATGCAAGTTCCTCGGCATGATCGTTCCGCAGGCGGACACTCTGCTCGACATAGACATCCGCCTCGCAGACGACGGCACGGCGGCGAAAAAAGTGACCTGCGTCGTCACGAACAACGAAAAAACGGTCCTCAAACTCAAGGCGACCGCCACCCCCGAACCATGAACGACCGGAACGACATACTGGCGGTGATCCCGACCTACAACAACGAAAAAACCGTCGCCCGCGTGATCGCCGACGTGCGCCGCTACTGCGCGCACGTGCTGGTCGTAAACGACGGCTCGACCGATTCGACGGCGCAGATACTGGCCGCCGAGGGCGTCGGGACCATCTCCTACGCCCCGAACCGCGGCAAAGGGTACGCCATACGCCGGGCACTGCGCTATGCCGAAGAACACGGCTACCGCTACATGATAACGATCGACTCGGACGGACAGCACTTCGCGTCGGACATCCCGAAGTTCGTCGAAGAGATCGAAAAGACGCCCGACGCGCTGCTGGTAGGCGCCCGGAACCTCCGCTCGGACAACATGCCGGGCAAGAACACCTTCGCCAACAAATTCTCGAACTTCTGGTTCCGCGTCGAGACCGGCATGCGGCTCGACGACACCCAGTCGGGATTCCGGCTCTATCCCGTACGGCGGATGAAGGGCATGCGGTTCCTGACGCGCCGCTACGAATTCGAAGTCGAGGTGCTGGTGCGGGCCGCATGGCGGGGAATCGCCGTGCGCAACATCCCCGTCAACGTCTTCTACCCCGAAAAGGACGAACGCGTAACGCACTTCCGGCCGGGCAAGGATTTCACGCGCATCAGCATCCTCAACACGTTCCTCGTGCTGGGCGCCCTGCTGTTCTACTATCCGTGGCGGTTCCTGCGCTCGCTCACCAAAGAGAATATCCGGCGTTTCGTGGCGGACAACATCACCCGTTCGCGGGATTCGAATCCGCAGCTGGCCGCTTCGATCGGGCTGGGGATCTTCTTCGGCATCGCCCCGCTGTGGGGCTACCAAATGATCGCGGCGGGGGTTACGGCCCACTTCACACGGCTCAACAAGGCCGTGGCGATACTCAGCTCGAACATCAGCATCCCGCCGATGATCCCCTTCATCCTCTACGGCAGCTACTGGACCGGCGCGCAGGTACTGCGGCGCGCAATGCCGCTGTCGCTGTCGGACATCACGCTCGAAAGGGCCGCCGCCGACATGTTCCAGTACGTCGTGGGCAGTTTCGTCATGGCCGCCGTATGCGCGGTCGCGGCCGCGGCGGTCAGCTACGCCCTGCTCGTCTTCTGTAAACGCACGCCCCGCCATGAATAAGTTCTTCATCGCCCTGTACGACTTCTTCGAATCCCGCCGCACGCTGCTCTATGCGCTGCTGGGAGTGCTGGTCGTGGCGATGGCCTCAGCCGCACTGCGGCTGCGGTTCAGCGAGAACATCACCGGATTCTTCCCCGACGGGGAGCGGAAGGCGGCCGCGGCGTTCTCGAACCTGAAGATCAAGGACAAGATCGCCGTGATGATAAATGCCGGCGAGGATGCGGCCGACAAGACCGACGAGATGATGGCCTGCGCCGATTCGCTGGCGGCGCGGCTCAACGCCGACACGCTCTTCAGGCGTTATGCCGAAGTCGAAGCGACCTTCGGCCGCGAACTGGCGGACGGCATGCGGTCGTTCCTGCAGGGCAACCTGCCGCTGCTGCTTTCGGAAGCGGATTACGCCCGCATGGACACGCTCGTCACCCCGCGGGGCATCGCGCAGGCGATGGAGGGCAACTACCGCCGCCTGCTGTCGCCCGTCGGGGGATTTATCGACGAATATATCTACGACGATCCGCTGGGGCTGTCGTTCGGCGCGCTGGGCAAGCTGCAGGAGCTGAACATCGGAGGCAACTACACGCTCTGCGACGACTACCTCTTCTCGAAGGACATGACCACGCTGCTGGTCTTCATATCACCGCACTACCAGAGCGGCGACACGGGCGTCGGCGACCGGCTGATCGAGCGGATCGAGTCGGCGCTGGAGGGGCTGAACGCCGAATACGCCGCCGCAGGAATCACGGCGGACTATTACGGCGGACCCGCCGTGGCGGCCTACAACGCCCGCCAGATCAAGCGCGACATGATGCTGACGCTCAACGTCGCCATCCTGATCATCGTGGCGTTCATCACCTTCTCGTTCCGCAACAAGTTCGCGGTCCTGCTGGCCCTGATTCCCGTGGCGGGCGGCGCGCTGTTCGCGCTGGCGCTCATGTCGCTGACGTGCCATACGATTTCGTCGATCGCCGTAGGTGCGGGGACCGTCGTAATGGGCATCGCGCTGAGCTATTCGATCCACATACTCTGCCATGCGAACCACTGCCACGATCCGCGGCAGATCATCCGCGATCTGGCCTATCCGCTGACCATCGGCAGCATAACGACCATCGGCGCCTTCGCGGGACTGCTCTTCACCGATTCGCAGCTGCTGCGCGACTTCGGGCTGTTCGCATCGCTGACGCTGGTCGGAACGACGCTTTTCAGTCTGGTGCTGCTTCCCCACCTGATCCGTAAGGAGAAACGCGGGGGGGGTCCGCCGTGCTGGAACGGGTGGAGCGGCTCACGGGAATGCGTCCCGACCGGAACCGCCCGCTGGTGGCGGCGATCCTGCTGCTCACGTTCATATGTCTCTTCTTCTTCAACCGCATCGGCTTTGACAGCGACATGATGCACCTGAACTACGACCCGCCCCGGCTGGCCGCCGCGCAGCAGCGGCTGAGCAGGCTGACCGACGAAGACGGCGAACGGTCGAAGGTGCTCTTCATCACCACGGCCGACACGCCGGGCGAAGCCGTCGCGAGCTACCTGCGCATGGGCCGGCGGCTCGACTCGCTCAAACAGGCCGGGAAAATCGACTCCCACGCCGGCATCGCATCGTTCGTGGTGGACAGCGCCGAACAGCAGCGGCGGCTGGAGCGGTGGCGCCGGTTCTGGACTCCGCAGCGGCGGGAAGCGGTGCGCGCGGGGATTCGGGAGGCGGAAAAACGCTACGGTTTCGCCGACGGCGCGTTCGACGGCGCGCTGAAGCTGGCCGAAAAGGAGTACGGCCCGCTCGACTACGCGTCCGCGGCGGCGCGCGAGGTATTCCGCGAGTGGATCGACGGACAGGAGAAGTCCCCCATCTTCCTGAGCCACGTGACGCTGGCTGACAGCTGCAAGCACGGGGTATACGCGGCGTTCTCGGCGACGGACGACATCGTAGCCGCCGACCGGGCGTTCTACGCCGGGAAAATGGCGCGGAGCGTGAACCGCAACTTCTACCTGATACTCTCGATCTCGTCGATACTGGTCACCGCGGCGCTGTTCCTCTGCTACGGCCGGATCGAACTGACGCTCATGTCGCTGCTGCCGATGGCCGTCGGGTGGGTCATCATCCTCGGACTGATGGCCATGCTGGGCATCGAGTTCAACATCGTGACGATCATCCTCTCGACCTTCATATTCGGCATCGGCGACGACTTCAGCATCTTCATCATGGACGGACTGCTGAGCGAATACAAAACCGGGCGCAGGATGCTCGACACGCACAAGACGGCCATCTTCTTCTCGGCCTTCACGGTCGTCGTGGGACTCGGAGCGCTGATCTTCGCGCGGCATCCGGCGCTCCATTCGCTGGCGCTGATCTCGCTCTTCGGCATCGTCGCCGTGGTGCTGGTATCCTACACCGTACAGCCCGTGCTGTTCCGGATGCTCGTCTCGTCGCAGACCGAAAAAGGCGGCGCGCCCTACACGCTGGGCAGCCTCATCAACACCCTCTACGCATTCGGACTGTTCGTGACGGGATGCCAGCTGCTGCAGGCGCTGATCTTCACGCTCTGGCCGCTGCCGATGGCGCGACGACGCAAGCAGCGCATCGTGCAGTGGTCGATCCACCATATGACGCGGGGATTCCTGCGGGCGATGGTCACCACCAAAACCATACGCCTGAACGACACGGGCGAAACGTTCGCCGAACCGGCGGTGGTGATCGCCAACCACCAGTCGTTCATCGACATCCTCGTACTGCTGAGCATCTGCCCCAAGGCGGTGATGGTGACCAACGGCTGGGTATGGCGTTCGCCGGTCTTCGGACGCATCGTCCGCTATCTGGGCTTCTACCACGCCGCAGACGGGTACGAACGCCTCGCTCCCGCGCTCGCGCAGAAGGTCGCAGAGGGTTACAGCGTCATCGTCTTCCCCGAAGGCACGCGCTCGGCCGACGGCAGGATCAAGCGTTTCCACAAGGGCGCCTTCTACCTCGCGGCGGAGTTAGGACTGGACATCCTGCCGATATGTCTCTACGGCAACGGCATGATCTCGTCCAAACGCCAGCCCATCTACATCAAGCACGGACTGGTCGTGAGCCGCATCCTGCCGCGCACGGCCTGCGGCGACCCCGCGGCCTACTCCGCGCAGGCCAAGTCCGCATGCCGCCAGATGCGCCGCGAGTACCGCAAACTCTACGAGACCTACAACCGGCCCTGCAACCCCTATTTCCGCGACATGCTCATCAAAAGCTACACCTACAAAGGCCCCGTGCTGGAGTGGTACATGCGGGTCAAGATACGGCTGGAGAAGTGCTACACGCTCTTCGACCGCATCGTGCCGCGCGAAGGGACCGTCGTGGACCTCGGCTGCGGATACGGACCGCTGAGCTACATGCTCGCCATGCTCTCGGACCGCCGCCGCATCGTGGGCGTGGATTACGACGCGGAGAAGATCGAAACGGCGCGGCACAGCTTCCTGCGGCGGCCCGAAACGGAGTTCGTCCACGCCGACCTGCGCACGGCGGAGCTGCCCGAAGCCGATGCGTTCCTGCTGCTCGACGTACTGCACTACATGCAGCCCGAAGAGCAGCGCGGACTGATCGCACGCTGTGCGGCGCGGCTCAAGGCGGGCGGGCGGATCATCATCCGCGACGGCGACGCGGGGAAGGCCGAACGGCACAAGACCACGGCCATGACCGAAGTGTGGTCCACGAAGATCGTCGGATTCAACAAGACAGACGGCGAACTGCACTTCACCTCGACGCCGGAACTGCAGCAGACGGCCCGCAGGCTGGGGCTGGAGATTCATGCGGCGCACACGGACGCGCACACGTCGAATACGGTTTACATACTGACCCGACCGGAATAAGATGCAGGAGGAGTTCGACATAATCGTCATCGGCAGCGGGCTGGGCGGACTGGAATGCGGCGTCATGCTGAGCCGCGAAGGGGTGGGCGTCTGCGTAGTCGAACAGGCGGCGGTCCCCGGCGGCTGCCTGCAGTCGTTCCGCCGCCGCGGCCATTCCATCGACACGGGGATGCACTACGTGGGCAGCATGCAGCAGGGCGGCATCATGCGCCGCTATTTCGACTATTTCGGCATCGGGGATTCGCTCGAAATACGGCCGCTCGACGAAGCGTTCGACATCGTATCGCCGGGCGGAGACGGAGAGTTCGCCTACATGCACGGCTACGACGAATTCCGGCGGCACCTGACCTCCCTCTTCCCGCGCGAAGCGGCGGGAATCGCCCGCTACTGCGACAAAATCAGGGAGATAGGAGACAGCATAGGCGTTGAAGTGCATCGTTCGGGACGGCTGTCGTCCGGCGGGGTGAAATACCTCGGCGCATCGGCGGCGGAGTTCATCGGCGAATGCGTCGCCGACCCGCTGCTGCGCAGCGTTCTGGCCGGGACCAATCCCCTCTACGGCGGGGTTCGGGAGCATTCGCCGCTCTACCACCACGCCATGATAAACCATTCGAACATCGAAGGCGCCTGCCGTTTCGCCGGCGGGACGCAGCATATCGCCGACGCGCTGGCGGCCAGAATCCGCGAGCACGGCGGTACGATCCTCACCGGATGCCGGGCAAGCGCGCTCCATACCGAAGGCAGGCGCATCACGGGCGTGGAACTCGCCGACGGCAGGATACTGCGGGCGAAGTGCGTCATTTCGGCCATCCATCCCGCGGCGACGTTCGGCCTGATCGGGCCGACGCCGGTTCTGCGCCCGGCATTCCGCGACCGGATGGCCGCCATGCCGGGCACGTACGGCCTTTTCTCGGTGTATCTGCTGCTCCGGCCGCAAAGTTTTCCCTATATCAACCGCAACCTCTATTATTACGCCGAGGGCGGAGACGTCTGGGATACGCTCTTCGACACGGAGGCCATGCGTCCGAAAATGGTATTGTTCAGCGCGCAGCCGCCGTGCGCCGATCCGGCGTGGAGCGAGGTGGTGACGCTGATGGCCCCGATCGCCACCGACATCTGGTCGGCATGGAGCGGATCGGCGCCGGGCCGCCGTCCCGAAGCGTATACGGCCCTGAAAACGGCCGTCGCGGAGCATCTGACGGACTTCGTCTGCGAGCGGCTGCCCGGCCTGCGGGCGGCGGTCAAACAGACGTACGCGGCCACGCCCCTCACCTACCGGCATTACACCGGAATCCCCCACGGGGCTGCCTACGGCCTGCAGAAAGACTGCCGCAACGTCATGGCGACCTGCATCCCCGTACGGACGAAATTCGAGAACCTGCTGCTCACGGGGCAGAACCTGACGGTTCACGGCGCGATCGGGGTGACGCTCTCGGCGGCGGCGACCTGCGCCGAGCTGCTGGGCACGGAATATCTGGCTAAAAAAATAGGCGACGCATGAAACGATTTCTCAAATACACGCTCATCACGCTCCTTGCGCTTCCGCTGCTGGCGGCGGCGTTCCTCTGGGGACTCTACCTCACGGCCGACATGGAGCCGCCCGCGATGACCGTAGACACGGCGGCCTACCGCGTCGCGGACCACGGCGGCTACACCTCGTGCCGCGGAAGTTTCCTGCGCCATAACAGATACGGTCTCTGGGAGCTTTACACGGCCGGGTCGCCCGAAGAGTCGGGAGCGGCGGCGGGAGCGCTCACGGCCGGGCTGATGCGCTATCAGGAGCAGGTTTTCGTGGACCAGATCCGCCAATTCATCCCCTCGGACGGCTACCTGAAGTTCCTGCGGGGCCTGATCGTGATCTTCAACCGCAATCTGGGACGGCACGTCCCCGAAGAGTACCGGCGCGAGATATACGCCCGGTCGCTCTACTGCTCGCACGACTTCGACGCCATAGGCACCCCTTACGAGCGTCAGCTCAACTACCATGCGGCGCACGACATCGGGCACGCCATGAGCCAGTACATGCTCGTCGGGTGCAGTTCGTTCGCGGCATGGGGCGGCATGAGCGCCGACGGGGAGCTGGTGGTCGGCCGCAATTTCGACTTCTACATGGGCGACGACTTCGCCCGCCACAAAATCGTCACCTTCTGCCGTCCGCAGGCCGGGCACCCCTTCGTCAGCATCGGCTGGGCCGGGATGATCGGCGTACTGTCGGGCATGAACGACAAGGGGCTGACCGTGACGATCAACGCCGCCAAAGGTCCCGTCCCGCTCTCGGCGGCGACCCCGATTTCGATCCTCGCGCGCGAAATCCTGCAGCATGCGGCCACGATCGGCGAAGCCCTCGAAATCGCCCGCCGCCGCGACACCTTCGTCAGCGAATCGCTGCTCATCGCATCGGCGCGCGACGGAAGGGCCGCGATCATCGAGAAGACGCCCCGCAAGACCGCCCTGTACGAAAGCGGCGGCGAATACCTCCTCTGCACGAACCATTACCAGTCGGCCGAACTGGCCGGCGACGAACACAACCTCGAAAACCTCGCCCGGACGGACAGCCCCTGCCGCTTCGCACGGCTGGAGGAGCTGACGGCGGCAAACGCGCCGCTCACACCTCAGGCGGCCGTGGCCATGCTGCGCGACCAGCGGGGCGAAGGCGGCGCGGACATCGGCGTCGGAAACGACTGCTCGGTCAACCAGTCGATCGCCCACCACTCGGTGGTATTCCGGCCCTCGGCGTTGAAAATGTGGGTTTCGACCTCGCCGTGGCAGGGCGGCGCCTATATCTGCTACGATCTGGGAGCCGTCATGCGCGATCCCGATCCGGCCGGAGAGCTTTGCGACGCGGCGCAGGAGATAGCCGCCGACACGGCCTACCTCGCGCACGACTATCCGCGCGTGGTGGCATACAGGCGGCTGGGCGGAGAAATCCGCAAAGCCATGCGGGAAGAGACCGCCGCCGACGCCGCGACGCTCGACCGTTTCGAACGGACCAATCCGCAGAATTTCCACACATGGAAACTGCTGGGAGAATACTACCGCTCGCAGGGCGACGACGTCCGGGCGGCGCAATGCTTCGACAAGGCGCTGCAGAGCGGAATCCCGCGCGCCGACGAGCGGGAAGCGGTTGAAAGACTAAAATCGGAATGCAAGCCATGATAAGAAATCCGGAAATACAATTCGCATCGGCGGATGCGATCGCCGCGTTCCAGCAGGAATACCTGCGCGA
Organism: Alistipes sp. HGB5; assembly: GCF_000183485.2. Classification (NCBI taxonomy): domain Bacteria; kingdom Pseudomonadati; phylum Bacteroidota; class Bacteroidia; order Bacteroidales; family Rikenellaceae; genus Alistipes; species Alistipes sp. HGB5. The sequence continues at coordinate 85,036 of NZ_AENZ01000003.1, forward strand.
AGAGATCGCCTATCTGTACGAAAATTCACCCTACTACCGGCGCATGTTCGACCACTGCGGCGCGCGTCCGGACGACATCCGCACGCAGGAGGACCTGCGGCGGCTGCCGGTGACCACCAAGACCGACCTGCAGCTCCACCCGCAGGATTTCATCTGCGTACCCCGCAGCCGCATCATCGACTACGTGACCACTTCGGGAACGCTCGGCGACCCGGTGACGTTCGCCCTCACGGAGGAGGACCTCGACCGGCTGGCCTACAACGAAGCCGAATCCTTCACCACGGCGGGATGCACGCCGGAGGACGTGCTGCAGCTGATGACCACCATCGACCGCCGCTTCATGGCGGGGCTGGCCTATTTTCTGGGCGCGCGGAAGCTCCGGTGCGGCGTGATCCGCGTCGGGAACGGCATTCCCGAACTGCAGTGGGACACCATACGGCGCATCGGCCCCACGGGCTGCATCGTCGTGCCGTCGTTCCTGACAAAACTGGTCGCCTATGCCGAGGAGCACGGCATCGACTACCGCCGCTCGTCGCTGCGCCGTGCGATCTGCATCGGCGAAGCGCTGCGCGACACCGCCTTCGGCAACAACACGCTGGGGGCCAAGATTACCGAGCTGTGGCCCGAACTGGAACTGTTCTCGACCTACGCTTCGACCGAGATGCAGACCTCGATCACCGAGTGCGGGCACCACTGCGGCGGCCACGTGCCGGCCGACCTGATTCTGGTGGAGCTGCTCGACGAGCAGAACAACCCCGTCGCCGAAGGCGAGGAGGGCGAGGTCGTCATTACGACGCTCGGCGTGCGGGGCATGCCGCTGCTGCGATTCCGCACGGGCGACATCTGCATCGGATACACGGAGCGGTGCGCCTGCGGGCGCAGCACGATGCGGCTTTCGTCGGTCATCGGCCGAAAGGGCCAGATGATCAAGTTCAAGGGCACGACGCTCTACCCGCCCGCGCTGTACGACATACTGGAGAACATTCCGGGCGTGAGCAACTACATCATCGAGGTCTTCACAGGCAGTCTGGGCACCGACCAGATCGTGCTGCGCATCGGCAGCGCGCGCCGCGACGAAGCTTTCGAAAAGGAGATAAAGGACACGTTCCGCTCGAAAGTGCGCGTCGCCCCGGAGGTGGTTTTCGAACCCGTGGAGTACATTGCGAAAAAACAGATGCCCCAGATGAGCCGGAAACAAATTAAATTCGTAGATTTACGCGAACAAACCAAATAAAAAATCCGACAATGAAAAAGTTACTGGCCATGGCATTGTGCCTCGTCGCAGTCAGCGGCTACGCCCAGAAGGGAAAAGAGAAGATCGCAGCCGATTTCTACGGCGTGGATTACAGCTGCGTGGACGTCAAGGGCGCCGACGAGGAACCGGGCGCCTTCATCAAGGCGTTCGAAGCCATCAACAGGCTCTTCCTGAGCGAACCGAAGAAATACGACGTGGCAGGGTTCACCGGCATCGACATCCTCTCGACCGGCGTAGAGCAGGCCAACGAATCGCTCGGCGCACTGGCCGCAGAGCAGTTCACGCCCCGCAGCGCAGCAACCGACTGGCAGACGCAGCTGCCGCAGATCGTCGCCCGCTACGACAACGGTTCGGGCAACAAGGGGCTGGTGCTGGTCGCCACGACGCTCGACAAGGGCAACGGTCTGGGCTACTACACCGCAGTGCTGTTCGATCCCGCGACGCACGAGATAATCACCCAGATGGACATGGTCGGCAAGCCCGGCGGCTTCGGCCTGCGCAACTACTGGGCAGGTTCGGTTTACAACGCCCTCAAAAAACAGGGAAAATACCTGACCAAGTAGGAGAGGTCCCGTCCTGAAACGATCCCTGCACGTCTCCGTGCAGGGATTTTTCATTGCCCGGCGGAACCGGAACCGCGCAGGCCGTGCACGGCGGACCATTGGAATTCGATACGAAACAGCGGAAGAGTTCCGGTCGGGCCGGAAGTTTCACAACGAAAGATTATGCGGCGGTTTTTTGACCGCAACGCAATTTTTTTCGTAACTTTATCCCCACACAACGAAAATGCGCTGTACGCGTGTGCACGCATTATCCTAAACGTAACCGACTCAAACCTATGAAAAAACTGCTGAAACCGCTCTTCACGGCCCTGTTCGCGGGCATGGTCTGCACCGGCGCCAAGGCCGCCGAACCGCAGGTCATCAACATCCGGACCAACGACCTTTCGATGGTCATGAGCGTCGCTCCGAACGGCGAAGTGCTGTTCCACCACTTCGGAGGACGCATCGACGACGCATCGCCCGCCGCCGGCATCAAAAGCTACCGCCGCACGGACCACGGCACCGACAACCTCGCCTACTCGACGATGGGCGGCCGCAACTTCCGCGAACCCGCGCTGCGCGTGACCCACGCCGACGGGGACATGAACACCGAACTGCGTTACGTGTCGCACGCCACGCGCACGCTGGCCGACAAGAACGTCAGCGAAACGGTCGTCAAACTCACCGACACCAATCAGGCGCTGGACGTCGAACTGGTCTATACGGCCTATGCCAAAGAGAACGTCATCACGACCCACACCGTGATCCGCAACCGCGAAAAGGGCGACGCCGTACTGCACGCCTTCTATTCGTCGTCGCTGCCCGTAAAGGCGCGCAGCTACCTGCTGACCCACCTCTACGGCTCATGGGCGCGCGAGAGCCAGACCGACCACACGCTGCTCACCCACGGCTCGAAGAGCATCGAGTCGCGCAAGCTGGTGCGCACGACGCACACCGAGAACCCGGCCTTCATGATCACGCTCGACAGCGAAGCCTTCGACGAGAACTACGGCGAGGTGATCGCCGGCGCGCTGGCATGGAGCGGCAACTTCCGGCTCAACTTCGAGGTCGATGAATTCAACGTGCTCAACATCCTCGCGGGAGTCAACCCCTACGCTTCGGATTACACGCTCGCCAAGGGCGAATCGTTCACCACGCCCGAAATGGTCTACACCTACAGCTTCGAGGGCGCGGGCGGCGCGAGCCGCAACCTGCACGACTGGGCGCGCAACTACGGCGTATGGCACGGCCATACGTACGCCCCGACGCTGCTCAACAGCTGGGAGGGCGCCTACTTCACGTTCGACGCCAAGACCCTGACGGACATGATCGACGACGCGGCGGACATGGGACTGGAAATGTTCGTGCTGGACGACGGATGGTTCGGCAACAAATATCCGCGCAACGATGCGAACGCCGGACTCGGCGACTGGCAGATCAACGCAAAAAAACTCCCCGAAGGCATCGACTACATCGCTTCGCACGCACACCGCAAAGGGCTGAAATTCGGCATCTGGATCGAGCCGGAGATGGTCAACCCCAAGAGCGAACTGGCCGAGAAACATCCTGACTGGATCGTCAGGTCGGGCGACCGCGAAATGCCCCGGATGCGCAACCAGTGGCTGCTGGACCTGACCAACCCCAAGGTGCAGGACTTCGTATTCTCGGTATTCGACAACACGATGAAGCTCTCGCCCAACATCGACTACATCAAATGGGACGCCAACCGCCATGCGGAGAACGCCGGATCGGAATTCCTGCCCAAAGACAGGCAGTCGCACTTCTGGATCGACTATGTGCAGGGATTCTACAAGGTCATGGAGCGCATCCGCGCCAAATATCCCGACGTGCTGATCCAAGCCTGCGCTTCGGGCGGCGGCCGCGTGGAGTACGGCGCGATGAAGTACTTCAACGAGGTGTGGACCAGCGACAACACCGAAGCGCTTTCGCGCGCCCGCATCCAGTACGGCACCAGCCTGTTCTACCCGGCGACGGTCATGGGCTCGCACGTCTCGGCCACGCCCAACCACCAGACCAGCAACATCACGCCGATCAAATTCCGCTTCGACATGGCCTGCGCGGGCCGTCTGGGCATGGAGTTGCAGCCCAAGCAGATGAACGCCGAGGAGAAGGCCTTCGCGCGCAAAGCCATCGAAAGCTACAAGGGATACCGCGACATCGTCATGGAGGGCGACCTCTACCGCATCGGCACGCCTTACGACGATACGGGCTACTACGGGGTGATGTACGTATCGAAAGACAAGAAAAAAGCCGTGCTGTTCACCTACTGCACCCTCTACCAGAGCCGCACGCTGGTTCCGAAATACCGGCTTTACGGACTCGACGCGCAGACCCGCTACAAGATCAGGGAGCAGAACGTCGATAAGAAACGGTTCTGGTTCGACGGCGGCACCTTCACCGGCGAATACCTCAACCATGCGGGCATCAACCCCAATCTGAACAAAATTTACGACAGCGCCGTATTCGTGCTCGAAGCAGAATAGCGCTCCCCGAAGGGGAGAAGCGCCTGCTCCGGAAAGCCTGCGGCCCTGTTATGGCCGCAGGCTTTTTCGTCGCCCGGCAAAGGGCCGGAGAAGCGGACGGCACAAGCGGGAAAAGACGGCGGGGACGGGACCGGATGGCGAAAGCAGAAGCGGGACGGCGAAAGCGAAACCGGACGGCGGAAGCGGGATCGGACAGCGGGGACGAAAACAAACAGCAGAAGCAGGAACAGACGGCAAGAACGGCAACAAACGCACAAGCGGAACCGGGAACGAATGCAAGAAACGGGCGACAGGAGAGGGAACGGCCGCCAGATACGGGCGGCGGAAAATCCACTGTCTGCGGCCGTTGGTGTGCGATTCTGTAAAAATGGTATGACGAACCGTAATCGGGGTAGCCGGCAATAACGCGAAATCGGATATCTTTGCAATGTGGAATTACGGGCAGACCGGGAAAAGCGGTGCGGACCCGAAAAAACGGCATACGCTATGACGAAGGAACAGAAGGAGCAGACGATCGGACTGCTGTTCGCCGAGAAGTGTTCGTGCGTCGTCCGCAACGGGGACGAAGTGCGGATTTTCCGCGAACGGGGCGTGAAGGACCTCTACAGGCTGCTGCGCGAGGAGCCGCAGCTGCTCGACGGGGCTTTCGTGGCCGACAAGGTGGTTGGCAAAGGCGCGGCGGCGCTGATGATTCTGGGCGGCGTGGAGGAGCTTTTCGCCGACGTGGTGAGCCGTGCGGCCCTCGACCTGTTCGCCGCCGCGGGCAAAGCTGTCGCCTACACGGTCGCCGTGCCCCATATCATCAACCGTGCGGGCGACGGAATATGCCCCGTGGAGCGGCTCTGCGCCTCGGCGCAGACGGCCGGGGAGTGTCTGCCGCTGATCGAAGGATTCATCCGCAAAATGCAGGAGCGAAACGAATAGATAGGGTTCGCTACTGCCCGGCACAGGGATTTTCCGCTGGCGCAGCGACGGGATCGACGCCGGAACCCGACGCCCCGGACGACGCTCTTCGGGGGCGTGAGCCTCGATTTTCAAAACCGCACGAAAAGCACTGTTTTTGAATATGAACAAACAAAAGACAAAATGGAAACAACGGCTGTAAAACTCTATTCGCTCGATTACCGCGATGCGAAAACCTACCTCGCGGCGGCGCTCTTCGTCGCGGGCAACATCCTCCTGCCCCAAATCTGCCACTCGGTGCCGCAGGGCGGCCTGCGGTGGTTGCCGATCTACTTCTTCACGCTCGTCGGAGCCTACAAATACGGCTGGCGCGTGGGCCTGCTGACCGCCGTGCTGTCGCCGCTGGTCAACTCCGCGCTGTTCGGAATGCCCGCCGCGGCGGCATTGCCGGCGATTCTGCTCAAGTCCGTACTGCTGGCCGCAGCCGCCGGATTCGCCGCACGGCGGTTCGGGCGCGCTACGCTGCCGCTGCTGGCGGGCGTGGTGCTCTTCTACCAGACGGTGGGTGCGCTGGGCGAATGGGCCTTCACGGGTTCGGCGACGGCCGCCGTGCAGGATTTCCGCATCGGGATTCCCGGCATGCTCGCGCAGGCGGCGGGCGGTTACCTGATTATCAACTATCTGTTACGCAAATAAATCCAATCGACATGATCAATAGAATGTATGTGATCACACTGCTGTCGGTCCTGCCTTTCACGGCTTGCGGATCGGCTCAGGGCGGCGAAAAGACCGAAGCCCCCGAAGTATACTTCATCCGCGAGATCACACCCCGAAACATGGTGCGCATCTACGAAGCGCAGGAACGTCCCGCGACGGGAAAGGTCGCCGTCAAGCTCTCGACGGGCGAACCGGACGGGCACAATTACCTCAAACCGGAGCAGATAAAGGAGATCGTGACCAAAGTCGGCGGCACGATCGTCGAGTGCAACACCGCCTACGGCGGCGGACGCGCACACACGGAAGCGCACCTGAAGGCCGCCGCCGACCACGGTTTCACGGCCATCGCCCCGGTGGACATCATGGACGCCGACGGAGGGGTGAGCCTGCCGGTGAAAGGCGGAAAACACCTGAAAGAGAACTTTGTCGGCTCGCACTACCCCCGCTACGACTTCACGGTGGTGCTGTCACACTTCAAAGGGCATGCGATGGGCGGCTTCGGCGGTGCGGTCAAGAACATCTCGATCGGCATCGCGTCGTCGGCCGGGAAAGCATGGATACACTCGGCGGGCAAGACCAAAAACGCCGCCGAAATGTGGAGCGACCTCCCGGCGCAGGACGATTTTCTGGAGTCGATGGCCGAGTCGGCCAAGTCGGTCGCCGACCACTGCGGCGACAGGATTCTCTACATCAGCGTGATGAACAACCTCTCGGTGGACTGCGACTGCGACGCCCATCCCGAAGAGCCGAAGATGGGCGACATCGGCATCCTCGCCTCGCTCGATCCCGTGGCGCTGGACAAGGCGTGCGTCGATCTGGTGTACGCATCGCCCGATCCGGGGAAATCGCACCTGATCGAGCGCATGGAGTCGCGCCACGGCATTCACACGCTCGAACACGCCGAAGCCATAGGGCTGGGTTCGCAGCAGTACCGACTCGTGGAACTGAAATAGCATGGAGTACAGGACACTGGGCCGCACGGGACTGCGCGTCAGCGCCGTGGCGCTGGGCTGCGAGGGATTTATGAACCGGCCGGAGGAAGAGGTGCGGGCCGACTTCGACTTCGCAATCGAAAACGGGATCAACTTCCTCGACCTCTACGCTTCGAACCCCGAACTGCGCAGCAGCATCGGCGCGGCACTGGCCCGGCGGCGCGAAGGGTTCGTCATACAGGGGCACCTCTGCTCGGTGTGGGAAGAGGGGCAGTATCTCCGCACGCGCGATCCGGAGAAGGCGCAGGCCGCATTCGACGACCTGCTCGCGCGGCTGGGGACGGATTACGTCGATATAGGCATGATCCACTACGTCGATGCCGAGGCCGACCTGCGGAAGGTATTGGACGGGCCGATCCTGCAACTGGCACTGCGGCTCCGGTCGGAGGGGCGCATCCGCCATATCGGCATCAGCAGCCACAACCCCGCCGTAGCGCGGCAGGCCGCGGAAACCGGACTGATCGACGTGCTGATGTTCTCGCTCAATCCCTGTTACGACCTCTGCCGCCGAGCGACGACGTGGACACGCTCTGGGCCGACGAAAGCTATGCGCAGGAGCTGCACAACATCGACCCCGAACGCCAGCGGCTCTACGAATTCTGCGAACGCGAAGGCGTGGCGATCGACGTGATGAAGGCGTACGGCGGCGGGGACCTGCTGAGCGGGACCAACTCGCCGTTCGGGAAGCCGATGACACCGGTGCAGTGCATCGAATACGCCCTGACGCGCCCCGGCGTGGCGGCCGTGATGGCCGGATGCCGCAGCCGGACCGAAATCGAGGCGGCGCTCGCATGGTGTACGGCGACAGCCGCCCAGCGCGACTACACGCAGGCGCTGACAGGACTCGGCCGGTTCTCGTGGGAAGGACACTGCATGTACTGCGGCCACTGCGCCCCCTGCACGGCGGGGATCGACATCGCAAGCGTGAACAAATACTACAACCTGACGCTGGCGCAGGACGAAGTGCCCGAAACCGTACGCGAACATTACAACCTGCTGGCGCACCACGCTTCGGAGTGCATCGCCTGCGGCCGCTGCCAGAGCAACTGTCCCTTCGGAGTCGATATCGTCGGCCGCATGCAGCTGGCGGCCGCGAAGTTCGGGTACTGATCCGCATTCCGGGGGAGGAGCGGGCGAAAAAGCGAATCCGGCGGCGGTTCCGGCTTCCGAAATCGCGACAATTTCCTATCTTTGCCGATCGACACACACCGACAATGACCGAACAAATCATAGCACAAAGACTCGGAATCACCCTCCGGCAGGTGCAGGGCACGGTACGCCTGCTGCGCGACGGCGCGACGATCCCCTTTATCAGCCGCTACCGCAAGGAGGCGACCGGTTCGCTCGACGAACTGCAGGTCGGGGCCGTCAAGGAGCAGCTGGACAAACTCACCGAACTCGAAGCCCGCAAACAGACCGTCCTCTCGACGATCGGGGAGCAGGGCAAAATGACCGACGAACTCCGCAAACGCATCGAAGCGTGCTGGGAAGCCGTAGAGCTGGAGGATATTTACCTGCCCTACAAACCCAAGCGGCGAACGCGGGCGACCGTAGCGCGCGAACGCGGGCTGGAGCCGCTGGCAAACAGCATCATGGCGCAAAACTCGCACGACATCGCACGGCAGGCGCAGCGTTTCGTCACGGCCGACGTGCCGACTCCGGAGGAGGCGATAGCCGGGGCGTGCGACATCATCGCCGAGCGGGTGTCGGAGGACGAGCGCGCCCGCAACAGCGTACGCCGCACGGCGGCCCGCGAAGGCGCAGTACACTCCCGGCTCGTGAAAGGCAAGGAGCAGGAAGGGGTCAAATATTCGGACTACTTCGATGCGACGTCGCCGCTGCGCACCGTTTCGTCGCACCGCTTTCTGGCCATGCGCCGCGGCATGGACGAAGGGATCCTGAAGATCTCGGTGGAGATGGACGCCGACCGCATTACGGAAGGGCTTTGCCGCCAGTTCGTGCGCCACGGCTCGGCGACGCGCGAATGGATGGAAGCCGCCGTCGCGGACTCGTTCAAACGTTTGATACGGCCCTCGATCGAGACCGAACTGCTGGCGGCGGCCAAGGAGAAGGCCGACGACGAAGCGATCCGGGTATTCGCCGAAAACCTGCGGCAGCTGCTGCTCTCGGCGCCGCTCGGACAGAAGCGCATCATCGCCGTCGACCCCGGATTCCGTACGGGCTGCAAAGTCGTGGCGCTCGATTCGCAGGGCAACCTGCTGCACAACACCACCGTCTATCCCCATCCGCCGCAGAACCGTTACGACGAAGCCGCCGAAACGCTGCGGTCGCTGGCGGCCCGGTACAAGGCCGAAGCCTTCGCCATAGGCGACGGCACGGCAGGGCGCGAGACCGAACAGCTGGTCCGCGGGCTGGGGCTGGAGGGCGTCGGGGTGTTCATGGTGAGCGAGGACGGCGCATCGGTCTACTCTGCGTCGGCCGCGGCCCGCGAAGAGTTCCCCGATCACGACGTGACCGTTCGCGGCGCGGTCAGCATCGGCCGCAGGCTGATGGACCCGCTGTCGGAGCTGGTGAAGATCGACCCGAAGTCGATCGGCGTGGGACAATACCAGCACAGCGTCGATCAGTCCAAGCTCAGGGCCAGACTGGTCACGGTGGTCGAGAGCTGCGTGAACAAGGTCGGCGTGAACATCAACACCGCATCGAAGCATATTCTGACCTACATATCCGGTCTGGGGCCTGCGCTGGCCGAAAACATCGTCGCATATCGCGCCGCGAACGGCGATTTCAAAGACCGGAAAAGCCTGCTGAAAGTGCCGCGTCTGGGCGCCAAAGCCTACGAGCAGGCGGCGGGATTCCTGCGCGTGGTAGGCGGCAGGAATCCGCTCGACAACAGCGCCGTGCACCCGGAGTCGTATCATATCGTGGAGCGGATGGCCGCCGACGCGGGCGTGACGGTCGAGCAACTGCTGGCGGACGAGGAGCTGCGCAAAGGCATAAAACCCGAAAGATACGTGGACGCCGAGGTGGGGCTGCCGACCGTGACGGACATTCTCGAAGCACTCGACAAGCGGGGTCTCGACCCGCGCGAACAGCTGCAGGCATTCTCGTTCGATCCCGACGTGCACTCGGTCACCGACCTGCGCGAAGGCATGACGCTGCCCGGCATCGTCACCAACATCACGGCCTTCGGCGCGTTCGTCGATATCGGCATCAAGCAGGACGGGCTGGTGCATATCTCGCAGCTGGCCGACCGCTACGTCGCATCGCCGGCCGACGTCGTCCATTTGGGACAGCACGTCGAGGTCCGCGTGACGGGCATCGACACGGTCCGCAACCGCATTGCACTGTCGATGCGCAAGAACGGCTGACAAAATCGGCGTCCGGAATTACCCGAACGCCGATTTTCACATAGCATCCCGCTCACTCCTCAGGCGGCACGAAAGACCAATGCGTGTGCACGATTTCCCAACGCCCGGATGAATTCCGCCGATAAACCAACTTTATTACGCCAAATGGTTAAAATGCATATAAATGAATTAAATTATACAAAATCAGAACTAGCCCAAAATTAGAATTGAATGAATCAGATTGCGATAGTTATTTATACATGAATGCATCTCCGCGACGGCTTCAATTAAGACTCGGATAATGCGAATGTCAGAAGATGTATGACAAGCTAAAAATAAAACACCGTTGTAGTAATCTACAACGGTGTTTTGGTGAGGTCTGAAGCGGATTCGAACCGCTGTACAAGGTTTTGCAGACCTTTGCCTAGCCACTCGGCCATCAGACCATTTTTCGTTTCCGATCCGTCCTGCGCAAACCGCTGTTCGGGCCGCGGCCGCTGATTTCATTCAGCCCCCGGCTCCACCGTCTCAGGTGTTTTCCGGGTTACGCTCAGGCGTATCGGAGTGCAAATATACAAACATTTCTAAAATCTGCAAAACTTCGGCTCAACTTTGCGTTATTTCCCAAAAATATTTACTTTTACGACACGTTAAACGACTTTTGCGGCTATGACAATCGAGGATATCGCCCTTCAGATGACTCCGGGTATCGGGGTGAAGGGCGCCGTGCATCTGCTCGGAGTGTTCGGCAGCGCACGGGACATTTTCGCCGCGGCTCCGGACGAACTGGCGGGCGAAGCGGGCCTGCGCGAAGAGATCGCCCGCGAAATCGTCCGCCGCAGAGGATTCGCCGCCGCGGAAAAGGAGCTGGAGCATTGCCGCCGCAACGGAATCGCGGCCATCGCCTCGACCGATCCGGAATACCCGCCGCTCCTGCGGGAAATCCCCGACTATCCCCATGTCCTATACATAAAAGGTGATACGGCAGCCCTTTCGGCACGCTGTCTGTCGATGGTCGGCACGCGCAATGCGACGCCCTACGGACAGACCATGTGCAACCGGCTCGTGGAGGGACTCGCGGCGCAGGTGCCGGGACTCTGCATCGTCAGCGGACTGGCTTTCGGGATCGACGTCGCGGCGCACCGCGCGGCATTGGCGGCGGGAGTGCCGACCGTCGCCGTGCTGGCCAACCCGCTGCCGGAAGTGACGCCGGCGCAGCATACGGCCGTAGCCCGCGACATCCTCGATCACGGCGGCGCACTGGTCACGGAACTTCATTCGCAGACCCGGCAGAACGGCACGGCTTATATCGCCCGCAACCGCATCATCGCCGGGCTTAGCGCCGGATGTATCGTCGTCGAATCGCCTGACAGCGGCGGATCGCTCGTCACGGCGCACTGCGCCGACGATTACGACCGTTCGGTGATGGCCGTGCCGGGCCGCGCCACGGACCGCATGTCGGCAGGGACCAACCACCTGATCCGCAACCGTAAAGCGCAGCTGGTGCTGACGGCCGACGACATTGTCCGCGAATTGATGTGGGATCTCGGCGCGGAACCGGCGACGCTCCGGCCGAAACCCGCCACACCGCAGCTCACGCCCGACGAAACGGGACTGCTGGGTTGTTTCCGCACGGACGATCCGCTGTCGCACGAAACGCTTTCAGAACTGAGCGGACTCGATCCCGGCGAGCTGGCGACGCTGCTCGTGGGGCTGGAACTGGCAGGCGCCGTACGCCAGCTGCCCGGCAACAGATACATGAAACTGATATGAGACTTACCGATACACATTCGCATCTGTACGCCCCCGAATTCGACGCGGACCGCGAGGAGGCCCTCGCACGTGCGGCCGACGCCGGAGTGGAGAGAGCGCTGCTCCCGGCGATCGACTCCGAAAGCCATGAACGGCTGTTCGGGTTGTGCCGCAGCCATCCGGAGCGGTGCGCCCCGATGATGGGCCTGCACCCGACGTCGGTGAACGACAATCCACGCTGGCGCGAGGAGCTGGCGCTCGTAGAGCGTTATCTCGAAACGCCGCCCGCAGGGATCCGCTTCTGCGCCGTGGGCGAAATCGGGCTGGACCTCTACTGGAGCCGTGATTTCAGGGCCGAACAGCTCGAAGCCTTCCGCCGCCAGATCGACCTGTCGCTGGAGTACGGTCTTCCGATCGCGGTCCACACGCGCGACGCATGGCCCGAAACCGTGGAGCTGATGCGCGAATACAAGGGCAGAGGCGTCCGGGGCGTTTTCCACGCCTTTTCGGACACGGCCGACACCTACCGGGAACTGAAGGAGTACGGCGACTTCGTCTTCGGCATCGGCGGGGTGGTGACGTTCAAAAAGAGCAAGCTGGCCGACGCGGTGCGGGAGATGGAGCTGCGCGACATCGTCCTCGAAACCGACTGTCCCTACCTGACGCCCGCACCCCACCGCGGCGAACGCAACGAATCGGCCTATGTGCGGTACGTCTGCGAAAAAGTCGCGGAGCTGAAAGGACTGACGCCCGGCGAGACGGCCGAAGCGACGACGGCCAACGCCGAACGCATTTTCGGAAAATAAAAAAACACAAGCATACACGATGAAATCCTCTATCCTGATTATCTACACGGGCGGCACGATCGGCATGAAGAACGACGCCGAAACCGGAGCCTTGGTGCCGTTCGACTTCAGCGCCATATACGACGAATTCCCGTCGCTCAAGCGGCTCAACGTGGACATCGACGTACTGACGATGGACCCCGTGATCGACTCGTCGAACGTCACGCCCGCCAACTGGGCCGCACTTGCCGAACTGATCCGCGACAACTACGCGCGCTACGACGGATTCGTCGTGCTGCACGGCACCGACACCATGTCATATACCGCGTCGGCCATGAGTTTCATGCTCGAAAACCTCGCAAAGCCGGTCGTCTTCACCGGAAGCCAGATTCCGATCGGCGTACTGCGGACCGACGGCCGCGAGAACCTCATCACGGCCATCGAAATCGCGGGGGCGCACATCGGCGGACGCCCCGAAGTGCCCGAAGTGTCGCTCTATTTCCAGAACCGGCTGTTCCGCGCCAACCGCACCACCAAGCGCAGCGCCGAAGCGCTGAGCGCCTTCCGCTCCTACAATTATCCGCCGCTGGCGGAGGTCGGGGTCAACATCGCCTACAACCTCCCGGCCATCCTGCATCCGACGGAGGTTTCGCCCCAGCTGCGCATCGCCACGCGGCTGGCCGACGGAATCGAGGTGGTCAAACTCTTTCCGGGACTGGGCGAAAACATCCTCCGGGCCATGCTCTCGGCCCCCGGACTGAGAGCCGTGGTGCTCGAAACCTTCGGCGCGGGCAACGCCCCGACCAACGAGTGGTTCATCCGCGTACTGAAGGAGGCGATCGGCCGCGGGATCATCATTCTCAACATCACGCAGTGCGGCGGCGGAAAAGTCTCGATGGAACTTTACGAAACGGGGCTTCGCCTGCAGGAAATCGGCGTCCTGTGCGGCCACGACATGACCACCGAAGCCGCCGTGACCAAACTGATGTACGTGCTGGGACTCGACCTGCCGGACGACCGGACGCGCGCGCTGCTGCGCCGCCCCCTGCGCGGAGAATTTACGGCCTAAGCCATTGCACGGAACGATTTTTTTTTCTATATTTCGCACTGCTAATGTATCCTTAGAAGGCCCCCGGTGACGGCGGACGGAAAGATGCGAACATCGCAACAAGTTGATCGGCAGGAAATTGCATGAGTTCAGAATGAAAGATTCGGGATTCGGCTGCCTGCGTGAAACCGGTACGGAAAATATGCGGACAGCGACCAAAAAACGCCGGATAAATTCCGGAAGCGTGAAAAAAAAGATTTTTTTAGGATTTTTTTAGGGAAAAATAAGAAATTGAAGAAGTCGGGAAACCGAGATATGGAATAAACCAAAAAAGACACAAACAAATAAACAACTAATCAAATTTAATTTTATCCAACACAACTATGAAAAAACTTTTTTTGATTCTGTCAGTGGCCCTGTTCGCACTGGGTACTGTTAACGCTTTCGCGCAGGAAGCCGCTGCCGCTGCCGAAGAGACTGCAGTCGCTGCCGAAACCGCACTCGCAGGCGACAGCATGCACCACATCATGATGCAGAAATTCCTCGAAGGCGGTTGGGAATGGATGCTCCCGGTTCTTCTCTGCTTGGTGATCGGTCTGGCTGTCGCTATCGAGCGTATCCTCTACCTGTCGCTGGCAACGATCAACTCGAAGAAGCTCATCGCTGCCGTTGAGGACGCACTGAAGAACGGCGGCATCGAAGCTGCCAAAGAAGTTTGCCGCAACACCCGCGGTCCTATCGCTTCGATCTACTATCAGGGTCTCGACCGCTACGATCAGGGTCTGGATTCGGTCGAGAAGGCTGTCGTTTCCTACGGTTCGGTTCAGACCGGCCAGATGGAGTCGGGTCTTTCGTGGATCGGTCTGTTCATCGCTCTGTCGCCGATGTTGGGCTTCATGGGTACCGTTGTCGGCATGATCGCGGCGTTCGACGCCATTCAGGCTGCCGGCGATATCAGCCCGACCCTCGTTGCAGGCGGTATCAAGGTCGCCCTTCTGACCACCCTCATGGGTCTTATCGCTGCGGTTATTCTTCAGCTGTTCTACAACTATATCGTTTCGAAGATCGATTCGCTCGTGAACGATATGGAGGATTCGTCCATCACGCTGATGGATATCCTGACGGCATACAGCAAGAAATAATCCCAACGATTTAAAGAGTTAAAAAGCAATTATGAAAAAGATATTGAACATATTGCTGGGCATTCTGATGGCGATCACCGTGGTACTTCTGGTATACGCGATCGCTACGGGCGGCTCGGATGCTGCGATCAGCCTGAACCTCGTATGGGGATACTTCCTCTTCGTGTTCGCTGTCGCCGCAGCCCTGTTCTGCGCCATCTTCGGAATGATTCAGAACCCGGCAGGCATCAAGGGAACCATCCTCTCTCTGGCGCTGATAATCATCGTCGTCGGCGTGTCGTACTTCTACGCTGCCGGCCACACGGTGAACATCGTCGATCTCCAGACCAATGGTTTCTTCGGCCACGGTGAAACCGTAATTACCGAAACGAGCATTCTCGTGACGTACGTTGCTTTCGTCGCCGCTTTCCTGACGGCCGTAGTAACCGAAATCTGGGGCGCTTTCAAATAATGGAGTGAACAACAATGGCAACAGATAAAAGGAAAATACAGGAAATCAATGCCGGCTCGATGGCCGACATCGCCTTCCTGCTGCTGATTTTTTTCCTGGTGGCCACAACCATGAATGTCGATACCGGTCTGGTGCGTATGCTCCCGCCGATGCCCCCCGATGAGAAACAACAGGAGGACATCAAGGTCAAGGAACGCAACCTCTTCCTCGTGCTCATATCGGGCAGCGGCAACATCATGGCTGGTCCCTCCGGCAAGCAGGAGATTATCGACCTGCACCAGCTCAAGAACAGGACGAAGGAATTCATTCTCAATCCGATGGACGACGAAAACCTTCCTGAGAAGGTGGAGAAGGAGATCGAATTGAGCGACGGCAGCAAGTGGATGTATCCCGAAAGCCAAGGCGTCGTTTCGCTCCAGACTACACGTGATACCGGCTACCAGTCGTATATCATGGTGCAGAACGAGCTGACCCGCGCATTCAACGAGGTCCGCGATGAAGTCGCCATGCGGAAATTCGGCTCGAAATTCGCCGACCTTCCCGAAGAGAACCGCAACGCAGTATCAAAAGCCGTTCCGCTGAAGATCTCGGAGGCAGAACCCCGTAATATAAAGAAGTAAGCTATGGCAGTAATGAAAAAGAAGGGCAACAAAGGTTTGCCCCCTATCTCGACCGCATCGCTTCCTGACGTGATCTTCATGATCCTCTTCTTCTTTATGGTATCGACGACCATGCGCGATCAGGAACTGCTCGTGAGATACAAACTCCCTGAGGCTACCGAGGTACAGAAGCTGGAGAAGAAATCGCTCGTCAGCTACATCCACATCGGACAGCCTTCGCTGGCGATGCAGGCCAAATTCGGTACTGCACCCCGTATCCAGCTGAACGACTCGTACAAAACGACCAAGGATATTCTGGATTTCGTCGCTGCAGAGCGCGATAAGCTCAGCGAGGCCGACCGTGCTTCGATGACCATCTGCCTCAAGGCCGACCAGACCACGAAAATGGGTATCGTAACCGACGTGAAGCAGGAGCTTCGCCGTGCCAACGCACTGAAAGTCTCCTACGCCGCTTCCAAGTCGCTGGGATACTAAAATCCGAGGAAAATTGTTTGAAAAAGAGCTGAAGTCAAGACTTCAGCTCTTTTTGTTTTGCCGTATGAAGAGGGATTTCGGCGTTTCGAATACGAATGATACGCCGCCGGATCAGAACACCAATTCCAGCTGGCCGATTTCGTGGTTGAAGGTCAGCCGGTGATGTGGAGTGAGACCGTACTCGCGGATTGCAAGGCGGTGTTCGCGCGTCGGATAACCTTTGTTCTTCCGCCAGCCGTACTGGGGAAACTCCTCAGCCAGACGCAGCATGTACTCGTCGCGGTGCGTTTTGGCCAACACCGAAGCGGCGGCGATGTCGGCATACTTGCCGTCGCCTTTGACGATGCAGCGGTAAGGCAGTTCGAGCCGAGTCCGGAAGCGGTTGCCGTCGATGGCCAGAAAGCCGGGAGCGGGATCAAGCCGCGCCGCGGCCAGCGACATTCCCTCGAACGACGCATTCAGAATGTTGATCTCGTCGATCCGCTCGGCGGAGACCGCTTCGACGGCCCATGCCACGGCTTCGTGTTCGATAATCGTCCGAAGCTTCTCGCGGTTGCGCTCGGTCATCTGCTTCGAATCGTTGAGCAAGGGGTCGTGGAAATCGGGCGGCAGCATCACGGCCGCTGCAAAGACCGGCCCGGCGAGACACCCCCGCCCGGCTTCGTCGCATCCCGCTTCGGGAAGATCGTATTGAAAGCAATTTTCAAGCATAGCCAAAAACATTAAATCATCGGCACCCGACACAAATCAAGGAAAACCGGCAACAAACTATTACACGCCCGCCGCCGGAAGCTGCTGCGGCAAAAATTGCACAGACGAATCCTGCGACCGGAAAAGCAAATCCCGAAACAGGCCCGGAAAGCTGGTCCGAAAAGCGAGTCGGAACCCAATTCCGGACAGAACCGCCGGAATGCAACCGGCATCTCCGGAGACGTCGATCCGCCCCGCCTCCGCCCACCGGTTCCGCCGAGCGGCCGAGCAACTGAACAGCCGAGCAGCCGAGCAACTGAACAGCCGAACAACCGAACAACCGGACAGCCGGACAGCCGGACAGCCGGACAGCCGAAACATGCCGTGTTGCTCCTGCGAACGGGCCGCAACCATACGCAAGACTGGAAAAGAAACACCCTCCGCAGGATTCCGGCTACAACAAAGTTAGCAATTATTTAGTCCCGTACAGCTTTTTTCCGTATTTTTGCCGAAAGCAGAAATCGCCGCATGAAGATAGATATCGCCCGACAACCGCTGGTCCCGGCCTTCGTCACCCTCTTCGCACTCGCAGTCACGGCCATGTGGGGCGGGGCGGGAAACGGCGTGTCCGCCGGCGCGCCGGAGACAATGCCCCTGCTGGGCGGAGCGCTGACCCGGTTTCAGGCAGCATATCCGGTGTGGGCACGTCTGGCCGCCGGATTCATGATCCTCTTCACGGGAATGTGCACGGGGCGGATCGCCATCCGCTACAACCTCTATGGCGTCAGCACATGCCTGCCGATTCCGCTCTACGCCGTCGTCGCCTGCGGAATCTTCTCCGGCGGGAACTACCTGACGGCATTCGCCGCTTCGATGCTGCTGGCGCTCGCCGCCAAGAACTACTGCCGTTCGTACTGCAACGGCTACGGATTCGACGCCATTTTCCGCGCGTCCCTGTATCTGGGATTGCTGCCGCTGGTCTATGCTCCCGCGACGCCGCCGGTGCTGATCCTTCCGCTGGCGATACTGCTTTTCAAGCGTACCTTCCGCGAAGCGGTAGTCGCCGCCGCAGGGCTGATACTGCCCCTCCTGACCGCCTGCTATGTCAGCTGGGGCATGGGTGACGAATTTACGGCTCCGGTCATGACGCTGGCCGATGCGCTCGTATCGGGCGTTCCGCTGTGGATCTTTAAGGGCCTTCCGCTCCCGTCGCTCGTCATGTTGTGCGTCATCGCGGCGCTTGCCCTGACGGCGCTCCTTTTCTTTCTCTCGGACATTTATGCCGCCGGAACCAAACCCCGCTTCATCCTTATTTTCAATACAGGTATACTGGCGATGACTCTCGCCCTGCTCTGCACCCCGTCGGTCACCCCCGAAGCATTCACCCTGACGGCGGTTCCCGCCGCCCTGCTTTTCCCGGTGTTTTTCGTGCGGATAGACCGCAGAATCGCACTGCCCGTTTACCTGATTCTGCTGGCCGCGTCGGTCTACATTGCAACATTACAATAATCTATTTAGTCACAAAGGTAATACAAACAGTCCTATTTGCCTTAATGCGCCTTTTTAGCGTATTAATTCTTTTATAAAACAAATATTAAATTGTATATTTGGAGTTGAACAAAAGTGACGCAACTTATTGTTCATAGAAACTTAAAATACGATTTAGTATGAAGAATTCATTGAATTCGTCGGCTCAGCAGCCGATGATCGTGAAGTATGTCGAAGCACTTCACAACGGAATCCAGTCTCAGGCGCTTTCGCGCTATGCAATCGGTTACATTCTTCGTGGTACGAAGTACATCTACGAAGGCGATAAGCGCCAGACGCTCACACGCGGAGACGTATTCTACCTCGGCATCGGGCATCACTATATCGAGAACTTCCCGGAAAACGGCCAGCCCTTCGAACAAGTGCTCTTTTATTATACGCCGGCGGACCTCCAGCGTATCCTGATGCATCTGAACATCACCTACGGCCTGAACATTTCGAACGAACATTCGTGTGAAAACTGCCGCAACCGCACGCACGTCGCCATGCCCGCATGGAATTCGATCCGCAACTTTTTCGTCAATACCAACAACGACCTGCGCGACGAAGATTTCCACCGCGACGAGACGGCCGAGAACATCAAGATGACCGAATTGATCTATCTGATCGCCTCGCACGAGGACTGCTGCATCAAAAGCAAGCTGCTGAGCAACATGGACGCCGCGAAAGAGAATTTCGAACAGATCGTCTACGACCATATCTTCAAAGACATCTCCATCGAGGAGCTTTCGAAACTGACGAACCGTTCGCTCACTTCGTTCAAGAAGGAGTTCCGCCGTCATTTCCAGATGCCGCCCCACAAGTGGTACATCCGCCAGCGGCTGATGCACTCGCGTCTGCTGCTGATCTCGACCTCGAAATCCATTTCGGAGATCGGCAACGCCTGCACGTTCCCCAATACGTCGCATTTTATTAAACTTTTCAAAAAGGAATACCAGATGACGCCGGCCGCTTACCGCAACCGCCACATCACTTCGCTCACCCCGGAGAAGCAGCCCGAAACGGTGCAGAACGCGGAAATACGCGAAGCGCTTTAATCAAAAACTTATAAATCGGCTATTATTTTAAATTTTTTAATTATAATTTAACAGATTTCTTCAGGTTAGTTTGAAAAAATGTTATAAAAGATTTGGTGAATTGTGAATTTCAGTTTATCTTTGTATAACAAAACGTGGGATTCTCCCACTCTCATTAACCTAACTAACCTAACCAGAGGGGTTCGCTACTGCCAGGTACCGAACCCCTTTCTCGTGTCCGGAAGCGGCGGAGAGAAGGCTCCGATAATGAATTATTGCAGTTTCGGCAGGTGCGTTTTTTTATTTTTTAATATGCTTTCTCCCCGCGGCGACGACGGGAGGGCGGAAAGCGGTTCCCCCTTCGAAGATCCGCCCCGAAAAGCCCGAAAACGGACGGATGCCGGCGCAGAAGCGTCCGGCGCAGGGCTGTCAAAGAAAATGAACCATTCTTAGGGAATATCAATTATTTTTTCGTATTTTTGCATCAATTGGAAAATAATGATCTTAAATGCCGAAGTTTTATGACAAGGTAGACGTACTGAAAAAACCCGGATGGCTGAAGATCCGGCTCCACCGAACCCCGGAATACGCCGAGGTTCAGCAGATAGTCCGAAAACATGCGCTGCACACGATTTGCAGCAGCGGCATGTGTCCCAACAAGGCCGAATGCTGGAGCCGCAGAACCGCGACCTTCATGATTCTGGGCGATATCTGCACACGGGGCTGCCGCTTCTGTGCCACCAGAACAGGACATCCCCTTGCCCCGGACGCCGAGGAACCCCGGCGGGTAGCCGAAAGCGTCTCGCTGATGAAACTGAGGTATGTCGTCGTAACTTCTGTAACGCGTGACGACCTGCCGGACGGCGGCGCCGCACATTGGGCCGAAACCGTCCGCGCCATCCGCAAACAGAATCCCGACGCCGCAATTGAGCTCCTTATTCCCGATCTCGACGCACGGCCCGACCTCTTGGACACGGTCATCGCGTCGAAGCCCGATATAATCGGGCACAACATCGAAACCGTCGAGCGGCTGACCCCCGTGGTCCGTTCCAGAGCGAAATATCGCACGAGTCTGGAGACCCTGCGCCACATGAGCCGGCAGGGCGTCGCAACGAAAAGCGGACTGATGGTCGGACTTGGCGAGAGCGATGACGAAGTATTACAAACCCTGCACGACCTGCGCGAAGCGGGCGTCGGGATCGTAACGCTCGGTCAGTACCTTCGTCCAACTTTGGAGCATTACCCCGTGGCGGCGTATATCACTCCTGAAAAATTCGAATGGTACAGACTCAAAGCGCTGGAAATGGGCTTCGCCTACTGCGCGAGCGCGCCGCTGGTCCGCTCGTCGTATTTGGCGGAAGAGGCCCTGAAAAGCGTTAAAAGTTTGCAGCGATGAACGTTTACTGCCGGGACCTCGGACAGATGGACTACAAAGCCTGCTGGGATTTGCAGCAGACCCTGTTCGACGCCCTGACAGCCGGAAAAACGAACCGGACGGCAGCGCCGGAGAGCGCAACGCCGTCCTCGGAAGAGGCGGGCACGATCCTGCTGGTGGAGCATCCGCCGGTGTACACGCTCGGCAAAAGCGGCCACGCCGAGAACCTGCTCGTGGGCCGCGAAGCGCTCGAAGCGATGGGCGCGCAGTTCTTTCACATAGACCGAGGGGGCGACATCACCTTCCACGGACCCGGACAGCTGGTCTGCTATCCGATTCTGGACCTCGAAAGGTTAGGCATCGGGCTGAGGGCATACATCGACGCGCTGGAAGAGTCCGTCATCCGCACCGTGGCCGAATACGGCATCCGGGCGGAACGCATCGCAGGCGCTTCGGGCGTCTGGGTGGGAGCGGGAATCGCGCAAGAAGGCGATCACCGGACCGCGGACGGCGGCGGAAAATGCACGCCGGCGGGCGCTCCGCGCAAGATATGCGCAATAGGAGTCCGTTCGTCGCGTTATATTACCATGCACGGGTTCGCGCTGAACGTAACGACCGATCTGGAGTGGTTTTCGCGCATCAACCCCTGCGGATTCACCGACCGGGGCGCGACCTCGATCGAAAGGGAAACGGGCGCCAAAGTCCCGATGGACGATGTCAAAAGACTCGTCGTGAAATTTTTAAGTGAGATATTAAATGTTAGAATATATAAATAGTAAATCGTATGCCTATAGAAAAACGATGGGTAGTGAAACCGCAGGGCGATTCCGAGGCGGTGGCGAAGCTCGCCTCCGTGCTCAGGATATCCCCCGTGCTGGCGAATCTGCTCGTACAGAGAGGCATAGACACTGTAGAAAAGGCGGACAAGTTCTTTAAACCGAGCCTCGCCGACCTCCACGACCCGTTCCTGATGAAGGATATGGACAAGGCGGTCGAGCGGGTCGAACAGGCCGTTCGTAACAATGAGAAGATCATGGTTTACGGCGACTACGACGTGGACGGCTGCACGGCCGTTGCGCTGGTGTACAAGTTCCTGCGCCAGATCGGGCATAAAAACCTGATGTTCTACATTCCCGACCGTTATACCGAAGGTTACGGCATTTCGGTCAAAGGTATCGACCTCGCGGCCCGCAAGGGCGTGGGGCTTATCATCGCTCTGGACTGCGGTATCAAAGCCACGGAAAAGATTGTCTATGCAAAGAGCAAGGGCGTGGATTTCATCATCTGCGACCATCACCTCCCGGCCGAGGAAATTCCCCGCGCCGTAGCCGTTCTGGACCCCAAGCGGGTCGATTGTTCCTACCCGTTCGACGAACTGTCGGGCTGCGGCGTGGGATTCAAACTCGTGCAGGCCTACGCCCAGAAAAACCGGATTCCCTTCGAGCAGATCAGCCCGCTGCTGGACCTGCTGGTAGTGAGCATCGCCTCGGACATCGTGCCGCTGGTGGACGAAAACCGCATTCTGGCGCATTTCGGCCTCAAAGACCTCAACCGCGAGCCGTCGAAGGGCCTGCTGTCGATCATCAAGATCTGCGGTCTGGACAAGCACAACATCACCATCGACGACATCGTCTTCAAGATCGGTCCCCGCATCAACGCCGCCGGGCGCATGCGCATGGACGAGAACGACGAGAATGCGTCGCCTTCGGGCGGCCACGCCGCCGTCGAGCTGCTGATCGAGGGTAACGAAAGCATCGCCGCGGAGTTCGGCAACGTCATCGACGCCTACAATCAGGACCGCAAGTCGATCGACCGCTCCGTCACGCAGGAAGCGCACGACTTCATCGAGCGCAACCCCGAAATGAAGCAGCTGAAGAGCACCGTGATCTACAATCCCAAGTGGATGAAGGGCATCGTGGGCATCGTCGCGTCGCGTCTGATCGAAACCTACTACCGGCCCACGGTGGTGCTGACGATGAGCAACGGATTCGTGACCGGATCGGCCCGTTCGGTGCCGGGCTTCGACCTCTATCAGGCCGTCGAATCGTGCTCGGACCTGCTGGAGAACTTCGGCGGACACATGTACGCCGCAGGACTGACGATGCGGCCCGAAAACGTGGACGAGTTCACCCGGCGCTTCAACGCCTATGTCGAGGAGAATATCGACCCGCAGATGCTGATGCCCCAAGTGGACATCGACAGCGAACTGCTCTTCTCGGACATCACGCCCGCATTCCGCAAGGACCTCAACCGTTTCCAGCCCTTCGGGCCGGGCAATACGGCGCCGGTCTTCGCCACCTACGGGGTCAGCAACCACGGCGACGCCAAACTGGTCGGCGTGGAGTGCGAGCACCTGCGCATGGACCTTATACAGCGGCAGAAGCCCAACACCAAGATCCAGTCGATCGCCTTCCAGCAGCCCACGCACTACGAATGGGTGCGTTCGGGACGCCCGATCGACGTATGCTACCAAATCGTCGAAAACCACTACCGCGGTACGGTAACCACCCAGTTGCGTATCAAGGACATTAAACCCGTTTTAAACAAATAGATGATTCGGAGAGCCGTAAAGACCCGCCGCACGGCGGGTCTTTACGGCTCCGATCCTCTTTTTTTGCGTCTCTTTTCACTAAAAACCTGCGTCGTCTCACCCCTAATCTCCGCATCCGGTCCCCGCGCTCGGCACACGGAACCCGTCCCACACCATGAACTTACTGAAAAAACCGTTCGGACTGACGCTTCAGGCGTTGCTCTGGGTCATGATTTTCGGATGCCTGCTGGCTCATCCTTTCACCAACGCCACCAGCAGCCCTCCGGGAGACAAACGTGATTACGTACTGATAATCAACAGCTACAACGAATCTTCCTCGTGGGGATGGGAGATAATCACCGACATCACCGCCCGGATAGAGCAGATCGAAAACCTCGAAGTATACGTCGAGCATATGAACACGCTCCTGATGGACCAGCAGTCGGATCTGGACAATTTCCGGACGAATCTCTCCCGTGAATACGGCAAGAATCCGCCCCGGATGCTGATATACATCGGCGCCCCGGCCTTCATCATGCGGGACTTCGCCGAAAAGGAGTGGGGGAAAGGCATCCCGTCGATCATCTGCGCCGAGGAGGATTTCATCGGCCCCGACAAGTACTACGTCAGCAAGCGGGCCATCCCGCACTCCGAGCGCATTCCGCTCCGGGAGCTGAGCGGGGAATACAATCTGACACTGCTCTACGCCCCGATCTACCTCGAACAGACCATCGAGCTGATGCGCCGCATGATTCCGGAGATGAACCGCCTCGTATTCGTCCGCGACGGCCGTTATATCAACCAGCAATACGAAGACGAGCTGAAGAAACTGCTCGACACCGATTATCCGGGAATGCGGTTCACCTCCTACAAGGCTTCGAACATGAGCGTGGACCAGCTGCTCGACTCGCTGAACGTCACCGACACCCGGCATACCGGCGTGCTCTTTTCCTCGTGGCACTACACAAGAAATATCGCCGGCAATACCGAGATAACGGCCAATCCCTTCAAGATCATCGCAAGTTCGACGGCTCCGCTGTTCGCACTATGGCCCTCTTCGGTGAAAAACAGCGGCGTGGTAGGCGGATTCACATACGACGTGAGCGTATACAACCGGCAGATCATCAAGACGTTCAACACCATTCTGGAGGGACGCCAGCCGCGCGACATTCCGTTCTACACCCCGACCGACGCACACCCGACGTTCAACTATCCGGCGATGCTGCGCAACAAGATTTCACCCGAAATATGTCCCCCGGATTCGGTATTCATCGACAAACCGGAGACATTCGCGGAGCGGAACAGAACGGCGATCATCCTATGCGGCGGTTTCTTCCTGCTGTTCATCCTCTTCCAGCAATGGCGCATCCGCGTCATGCGAAAGGTCGAAGCGGCCCGCCGACGGGAATCGGAAAGCCAGATAAAATATGCGAACCTGTTCAACCGGATGCCGATCATCTACATTCAGGAACGGGTCATATTCGACGAGAAACACTATCCCGCCGATACGGAATTCAGCGACATAAACGCCTACTTCGAACGGACGTTCCTGCCCCGGAATCAGGTCGTCGGCAAACGGGGGAGCGAACTTTTCGCCGATTCGTTCTCCGAGTTCCTGCGGCTCGTGAACATCGTCCTGACGGAAAACCGGACCGTCACCTATCCCTTCTACTACAAACCGCTGGACATCTTTTTCGAGGTGGTTCTCAGCCGCTCGTACCTGACCGACCACATCGACATCTTCTGTCTGGACGGCACCGCGCTGCACAAGGTGCAGCAGAAACTGGACTTGATCAACCACAAGCTCTCGCTGGCGCTCGACGTGGCCAACATCGTTCCGTGGAAATGCGACCTGAACAACCGCACCATCCTCTGCGACATCAACAAACCGGTCAAAGCCGCCTCCGGAGAGGCGATCCTGCAAAACGAAGCTTCGCTTTCGGTAAGCGACGAATGCTATTTCTCGAAGATACACAAGGAGGACCGCGACCGCATACGGCAGGCCTACGACGACCTGATAGCCGGCCGTACGGACAAGGTCTGCGAAGAGTACCGCGTGATCTCCAACGAAAGCGGACACTGGCACATGGAATGGGTCGAAGCGCTGGCCGCCGTAGAGTCGTTCGACGCGCAGGGACGGCCCAAGACGCTCGTCGGAACGTCGCAGGTCATCACCGAACGCAAACGCATGGAGCAGGAGCTCCTCTCGGCCCGCGACCGCGCCGAAGAGTCGAACCGCCTGAAAACGGCGTTTCTGGCCAACATGAGCCACGAGATACGCACGCCGCTCAACGCCATCGTCGGATTTTCGGCCATTCTGGCCTCGACCGACGAGGAGCAGGAGAAGCAGGAATACGTCTCGATCATCGAAAACAACAACGCCCTGCTGCTGCAGCTCATCGGCGACATCCTCGACCTCTCGAAAATCGAGGCGGGGACGCTCGACTTCATCCACACGGACTTCGACCTGAACGAACTGATGCGGGAGAAGGAGAATGTCATCCGCATGAAAGTCCGGGAGGGCGTCGAACTGCTCTTCGAGCAGAAATACGAACAATGCTCCGTCTGCACCGACCGCAACCGGCTCTCGCAGGTGATCATCAACCTGCTGACCAACGCCGCGAAGTTCACGCAGACGGGCAGCATCCGGTTCGGATACGAAATGCGCGACAGAGAACTCTATTTCTGGGTCTCGGACACCGGCAGCGGAATCCCCGCAGACAAAACGGAACAGGTTTTCGAACGCTTCGTCAAACTCAACACCTTCAAGCAGGGCACGGGACTCGGCCTGTCGATCTGCAAGATGATCGTCGAGCATCTGGGCGGACGTATCGGCGTGGAATCCGAAGAGGGCAAAGGATCGAAATTCTGGTTTATCCTGCCCTATGTTCCGGGAAAGGCCGCGGCGCAAAGGACGGAGGAGCAATATCCCGTCATCTCGGTCGAAAAGGACAAACTGGTGATTCTGATCGCCGAGGACAATGACAGCAACTACCGGCTGTTCGAATCGATCCTGCGCAAAGAATACACGCTTCTGCACGCATGGAACGGGTTGGAAACGGTCGAAATATACCGGCAGCGCCGTCCGCATCTCGTATTGATGGATATCAACATGCCCGTGATGAATGGTTACGAGGCCACGGCCGAAATACGCAAACTGTCAGAGAGCGTCCCGATCATCGCCGTGACGGCGTTCGCATTCGCTTCCGACGAACAGAAGGTGCTCCAGAGCGGATTCGACGGCTACATGGCCAAGCCGATCAACGCCCTGCAGTTGCGGACGCAGATCGTCGACATGCTGCGCAAACACGTGGTTCTGCTGTAGCCGGAAAAAACTGTTTAAAGGCGGATGATCCGCGCCGCGTCGTCCGCGTCGGGCAGGGGAGCGGGCGTGAAGTCGGAGTAGCCGGCCGCAATGGCGCAGAGGGGTTCGCAGTCCGCCGGGACGGGCAGGAAACTGCGCAGGTAATCGGCCGCGCTCTGCCCGTCGGGTTCATCCTTGCGGCGCGGCCGGCCGTTGATATGCACCCAGCAGGAGCCGAGTCCCTCGTCCACGCAGGCGAGCTGCAGCAGCGTGGCCGAAATCGCGGCGTTTTCGCGCCAGAGATCGCTTTTCGAAGTATCGCCCAGCACGACGAAAGCCAGCGGCGCACCCTTCATGAACGCCGAACCGTAATCGCGCATTTCGGCCATGCGGGCCACCAAGGCCGGATCGTCCACCACCATGAGGCGCGTGGTCCGGGTGTTGCGCGCCGAAGGCGCCGTAAGGGTCTCGCGCAGGATGCGGTCCACCGTCTCGCGCGGCACCGCCCGGTCCGAGAATTTTCGGATGCTGCGGCGTTTTTCGATCAACTCTTTGAATTCCATTTGTTTTGTCTTTTCGGTCTCGCTTTTGCAAAAGTAGTGAAAAATAGGTATATTTGAAATTCAAAACACCCCGAAGAATGGATTACCGATTCAACATCGCCCTGATTTACGATTTCGACGGCACGCTCGCCCCCGGCAACATGCAGGAGTACGACTTCATCCCCGCCGTGGGCAAAAGCAACAAGGAGTTCTGGACCGAAGCCAACACGCTGGCCGAGGAGCAGGACGCCGACATGGTCCTGACCTACATGGCGCGCATGCTTCAGGAGGCCAAATCGAAAGGACTGTCGCTGCGGCGCGAAGCCTTTCAGGAGTCGGGCCGCCGCGTGACGCTTTACAAGGGGGTCCGGGAGTGGTTCGGGCGGATAAACGCCTACGGGGCCGCACGCGGCATCCGGATTCTGCACTACATCAACTCGTCGGGCATGAAGGAGATCATCGAAGGCACGGAGATCGCCCACGAATTCCGGAAAATATACGCCTGCTCGTTTCTCTACGACGTGGACGGCATCGCCTACTGGCCCGCCGTGGCGGTCAACTACACCAACAAGACGCAGTTCATCTTCAAGATCAACAAAGGCGTCGAGTCGGTTTTCGACAGCAAGCTGGTGAACCGCTACATCCCCGAAAACGAGCGTCCCATACCGTTCAAACACATGATTTACGTAGGCGACGGAACGACCGACATCCCCTGCATGCGGCTGGTGAAGAACTCCGGCGGCCACTCCATCGCCGTCTACAACCCCGACCAGAAGGGGGCGCGGCGCGAGATGGCCTCGCTGATTCACGACAACCGCGTGAGCCACGTCTGCCCGGCCGACTACTCCGAAGGGTCGGACATGGACGTGCTGGTCAAAACCATCATCGACAAGATCGACCTCGACGACAAACTCGAAAAGCTGGAGGTCGTAAAATGACCGGGAAGCGAACGCAGATACAACCATCCGACACAACAAATATGTCACAATCCGAAACAGACGCAGTGAATATCCTCTTCGCTACGAATAACGCGCATAAACTCATGGAGGTGCAGGCCGTGCTGGGTCCCGGCTTCCGGCTGGTGACGCCCCGCGAATGCGGCGTCACGGAGGAGATTCCCGAAGAGCAGCAGACCCTCGAAGGCAACGCTTCGCAGAAGGCGCATTACCTCAACGACCGCACGGGGCTGGACTGCTTCGCCGACGATACCGGACTCGAAGTGAAGGCGCTGGGCGGCGCTCCGGGCGTGCATTCGGCCCGTTACGCCACCGACGGACACGATTTCGCGGCCAACAACCGCCTGCTGCTGAAAAACCTCGAAGGAGCGACCGACCGCCGGGCGCAGTTCAGAACGGTCATTTCGCTGATCCTCAACGGCGAAGAACATCTTTTCGAAGGTGTGGTCGAAGGGCGCATCATCGACCGCGAAGAGGGGCACGAAGGTTTCGGGTACGATCCGCTGTTCATACCCGACGGATACGACAAGACCTTCGCCCAGATGTCCACCGAAGAGAAAAACGAGGTTTCGCACCGCGCCCGCGCCGTACGCAAACTCGCGGCCTATTTGCATTCCGCCGGGAAATAGGGCCTCTTTACGGCACACGGACGCGGTCCGAAAAAATGCACGCTTGCTTTTGCACGCTACTTTATCTATCTTTGCCCTCCAATGGAAGAGAGAACTTACAACAAAGAGGAACGTTTCGACGCCCGGACCATCGAGGCGCTGAAGCTCCATTACGCCGAAATCCTGCGGCTGCTGGGGGAGGACCCTTCGCGCGAAGGACTTCTGAAAACCCCCGAACGCGTCGCCAAGGCGATGGCGTTCCTCACGAAGGGATACGAAGAGAATCCGCTCGAAATCATCCGCTCCGCGACGTTCCGCGAAGAGTACAAACAGATGGTGCTCGTGAAGGACATCGAGCTGTACTCGCTCTGCGAACACCATATGCTGCCGTTTTACGGCAAGGCGCACGTCGCCTACATCCCCAACGGACACATCACGGGACTTTCCAAAATCGCCCGCGTCGTGGAGTGCTACGCCCGCCGCCTGCAGGTGCAGGAGCGGCTGACGGTGCAGATCCGCGACTGCATACAGGAGGCGCTCAACCCGATGGGCGTGGCCGTGGTGATCGAAGCCAGCCACATGTGCATGCAGATGCGCGGCATCGAAAAACAGCAGTCGGCGACGACCACGTCGGCGTTCACGGGCATTTTCCTCTCGGACCACCGCACGCGCGAGGAGTTCATGACCCTCATATCGCACAAATACCGGTAGGATTCAGCACCGGATGGAATAAAAATCCCCGCGGCATCGGGCGGCACTAACGAAAAAAGCAAGACAGTCGAGGTTACGGTTCTCCAACCGCAACCTCGACTGTCTTGTTGCATATTGCATAAGACAGCCATTTGCGGAGAAATTCGCCGGCTAACAGCGACAGATCAAAGGCATTGCCGATACGGCGATCAGTGTTGAAATCAACCGAAGGCATTATGAAACGCCTGCGGGGATTTTGCACGAAGGCGCACTTGCGGGTGTAAGGCGGCATCCGCGGCGGCAGGGGCTGTTCCGCTGACTGCCAGTCCCTTCAAGGGTGAAAATCGGACGGGAAAG